>JBFRWL010000403.1:0-8315 GCA_051439565.1 Prochloraceae cyanobacterium | reverse complement strand
ACGCACGGGAACGGAAACTGCCTGCTGAGAGCGTACTGTCGGGGATGTGGGATACTTGTATTGTTCATCTAGGTAAGTGCTACGCAGGAATACCTTATCGCGAGGTAAGGAAGCCCAGACTGTACCGCTTGCCGTAAGTGTGGGAAAACGTCACTTGCTAAAGGGTTAACTAATGCAGAAATCGGTAGACAGTTGTGGATTATCGAAAATACAGTTAAACAATCCCTCAAGCGAATGTTCCGGAAATTGCAAGTTTCTGCTCGAACAGAAATGGTAGCGAAATTAACAGAGGCTATCATTTAGTCATAGGGAACAGGCAACATAAATGATACCGTTCCTTAAACATGAGCGAAAAATCTCAAGCCAACAACCAATCAAAAGCAACCCTCAACACTCAGTCAGAAGAAGGCTGGCAGGAATTACAAAATAGTTTTGCCCAGTTAGAGCAACTTAAAGATCGAGATCGGCAAGAATACGAATTACATCAAGCCGCGCAACGACATAATTTGCCTGTTGATATTTACCGTCAACTTTTTTCCAAGTATACTAAAACACAGTTAATTGCTCAAGGACGTGAAGTATTTTTTCTCTTGAGACAATCACCGCAACAGTCATTAAAAAAGGCATTCAACCTACTTACTCGTTTAGGTTGGTTATCCTTAATTGGAGTGGCGATCGCTTTGGCTTTGCAGTTAGCTGAAATTCACCAACAACAGGAGTATCTTAGCTGGGCAATTTTGTCTCTCAATCAAGGAAATAAAGCTAATGGAGGAAGATTTCTGGCATTGGAAACTCTAATGCTGTTTGATTCCAATCTTTCCGGGTTAAATTTGGAAAATGCTATTCTCCCAGGAATCGAGCTTTCAGGAGCTGAACTGGTCAGAGCTGATTTTGATCGAGCAATTTTGATCGAAGCTAACTTAAGCAATACTATACTGCGCAATGCCGATTTCAGGAAGGCGCACTTACAGCAAGCTAACTTAAGTGAGGCAGATTTAGAGTTGGCTGACTTAACAGGAGCTATTCTTAATCAAGCTAATTTATTAGGAGCTAATTTCTATCGAGCCAACCTCAAAGGCGCTAATCTAAGTGGTGCTGATTTACGGGAGAGCAAAAATCTGGAATTTGCCCGTCTTTATGGGGCAATTTATGATGTTAAGACTCGCTTTCCTGAAAATTTTAATCCAGCTAACAGTGGTGCTGTGTTGATTAAACCTAATGCCAATTTAGCAGGAATTAATCTCCGAGGCGCTATGTTAATGAAAATGGATTTAAGGGGAGTTAATCTTGAAGGTGCTTCCCTAGAAGAAGCTGTGCTTTATGATGCCAATCTTACCAATGCTAACCTTAAAGGAGCTTCTCTTAAGAATGCATTGGGTTTGTTTCCTAGTCAGGTGAAAGCAGCCTCAAATTGGCAACAAGCTTTATATGACGAAGAATTCCGTCAAGAGCTAGGTTTGCCTGTTTCTTCCTCTACACCCAGATAAATGCTCGTATCATCTCCCGTGATATCAAATGCGATTAATTAGTTATTATTAACTCGAACAAGTGAGTAACAAGTAATGATGAGATAGCGAGAATGGCAAATAAAGAGTATCTCGCATTGCTAAGGCAAAGTGTAGAAGCTTGGAATCATTGGAGGGAAAAGAATCCTTTAATATTTCTCAAAGGAAAAGGATTAGACTTGAGCGGCGTAGATCTGAGTCGGGCAAATTTGAGCGGGGCCAACCTAAGTTGGACAAACCTCAGAGGAACAGATCTCAGAGGAGCCAACCTCAGTGGGTCAATCCTAGATAAAGCAGACTTAAGACAAACTTACATCGATCGCGAAACAATTATTGACGATAAATGGCGTCAGGTCTGGGAAATTGTCAATCAAGTTGCAGTAGAAAAAAAGCTGAGTGGGGCAGATCTCAGAGGGGCAAACATGACTCAGGCAAACTTGAGCGGGGTAGATCTCAGAGGGGCCAACCTGAGTCGAGCAGACCTGAGTCGAGCAGACCTAAGTGGGGTAAATTTGACTCGAGCAGATCTGAGCTGGACGAATCTCAGAGGGACAAATCTCAGTAAAGCCAATCTGAGTGGGGCAATTCTCGATAAAGCAGACTTAAGACAAGCTCAAATTAATCAGGAAACGATTATTGATGATAAATGGCATCAAGTCTGGAAAATTGTCAATCAAGTTGCCATAGTAAGAAACCTAAGTGGAGTAGACTTGAGTGGGGCAAATCTTAGAAATGCTAACCTCTCTCAAGCAAATCTGAGTCAGATCGATCTAAGAAAAGCTAACCTCACAGAGGCAAACTTAAGTGGGGCAAATCTCAGAGAAGCCAACCTCACAGAAACCAACTTGAGTGGGGCAGATTTGAGCGGGGCAAATCTCAGTAAAGCCAACCTGAGTGGGGCAATTCTCGATAAAGCAAACTTAAAGCAAGTCCGAATTAGTCAGGAAACAGTTATTGATGATAAATGGCTTCAGATCTGGAAAATTGTCAATCAAGTGACCACAGGAAAAACCCTCACTCGAGCAGATCTGAGTGGGGCAAATCTGAGTGGAGCAAACATCGGTTGGACAAACCTTAGAGAAGCCAACTTCACTGGGACAGATCTCAAAAAGATTCGTCTGTTTGAAGTAGATCTTAGAGATGCCAACCTTAGTGCAGTGGATCTTAGAGGTGCCAACCTGATTAAGACAGATCTAAGGAAGGCAAACCTTAGAGGAGCCAAGCTGATGGGGATAAATTTCAGTCGCGCCAACCTTAGCGAACAAGACCTCAGCAAACAAGATCTCAGAGAGGCAAATTTTAGTGAAGCAAACTTGAGTCGGGTAAATTTCAGTCGCGCCAACCTCTCTCAAGCAAATCTGAGTCAGGCAAACCTAAGAGAAGCAAACCTAAGAGAAGCAAACCTCAACCAGGTAAACCTGGCGGGCGCTAACTTAAGAGAAGCAATCCTTACTGGGCAAGATCTCAGCGATCGAGACTTTCGCGGGCATGATCTCAGTCGAGCTAATCTCATGGAGGCAAATCTCAGCAGAATTCAAGCACTAGGAACTAATTTTAAAGGTGCTAAATTTACTGGAGCCTGTTTAGAAGACTGGAAGATCGACAATGCCACTAACTTCGATAATGTAATTTGTGACTATATTTATCTAAAAGCCGATCGACAAGAACGCCGTCCTCAAGATCCAAACAAAAACTTTACACCAGGAGAATTTAAGAAGTTCTTTCATAAGTTTTTTCAAAAGGTTTTAGAAACTATTGACATAATTTTTACAGATGGTATTGATTGGCGAGCTTTTGTCCTTTCCTTTCAAGAATTGCAATTTAAGTATCAAGATAAACATTTATCGATTCAAGCTGTTGAAAATAAACCTGATGGTTTTTTTGTTATTCGATTAAATGTTTCTTCAGATGCAGATAAAGTATTAATAGAAACTCAAGCAAAAAAATTATATCAATTTAAACTCAAAGCTTTAGAAGACCGATATCGTGTAGAGTTAAAAGCTAAAGACGAGCAGATAGCAATTTATCGGCAGCAAAGTGTAGATCTATTGGAATTAGCTAAACTAGCAGCTACTCAACCGCTTACTTTTGACCCAAAAGCACTAGCACAGAGTACATCTCAAAGAAATATCTATCAATTACAGTTAAAAACTTTAGCAGAAACAGCAGCAGAAATTCAGCAACTTTTGGAGCAACTATCCCAGACTTACCCTAGCAAAACTACAGCACAGAAAATGGTAGTCATAACTGACGTGGTTGAACAAATCGAGAGTAATCCAACACTCAAAGCAGAGATTATCAATGCACTTAAGACAGTAGGAGCTGAAGAATTGAAAGCAGCAATTAACCACCCGTTAGTTAATATTTTAATGATTGTTATCCAGGAATGGGAGGAAGCCAATTAATATCGGGTTCCCTTAAACACTCGATCGTTTCTCGTCGTTTCTTAGAGTCTGAAACCCTGATTATCCCCTAGACTAGATTTTTTCATCGAAATCACATTGTCAAGACTGATTGACAACAACTGCCATAAAAGTCACCAATTATATCGATATAGATTTAGAGAGAATAATCAAAATTTGTTGTCCTATTATCAACTAAAGACTTGACAAAGAGTCTTTTTTAACTTTTCACTAATGCTATCATCGACATCTCTAAAGAAATTATTGACCTTTGGAAGCTTATTCTTGACTCTTTCTGCAATATTAATAACCTGCAGTGGAGGACTAAATCTAACAGGTAGTGGCAATGGCGACAATAACCCAATTACTGACGGGAATGGAAGTCAAAAATCGCCTAGAAATACTGAAGGCAATAGTGGTCAAAAGTCTCTAAGTAAACCAGATTATGTTGGCGTTAACGGACAAAAAGACGTCTTTAGCTTTACTTGGCAATGGGGACGACACAGCGTCATTAGAAACTTTAATCCCAGTGAAGATGTTATCAATCTGAAAAACTTCTGGACTAATTACAGCAAAATTAGGCTCTGTGATCGTGCCAATGGCAACGCGGTTATCGATTTAACTGCTCTCAATAACCAGACGATTACTCTGCAAGGCGTATCTACTGCTCAGTTATCTCCTAGGAACATCGCTGGAGTTAGCGGTCAATCTCCTTTAACTGCCAATTCTGGTGCTAGCAACCAACCTAGCGGTAGTCCAGGAAAGACATCCCTACCGACCATATCCATTGATAATGTGGCGCTCCGAGAAGGGAAAAGCGGTACCAGCAATGCCATCTTTACCCTTACCCTCTCCGCCGCTTCGGACCAACCAGTAACTGTTAATTATACTACTGTTGACGGTACTGCTACGGCGGCAAGTGACTATACAGCTACCAGTGGCACCGTAAACTTTAACCTGGGTCAAACTACTCAGACCATCTCAGTAACTGTTAAGGGAGATACCATTATTGAACCCCGCGAATTTTTCTTAGTTCGCCTCAGCGATCCGACTAATGCCAGCTTGACCAACAGCGAAGGGACAGGCACGATTATTACAGACGATCGCAGCGCTAGTGGCGGCGGTAAAAGTTCTTTTGTGGTGGGTGCCTACTATCCGGAATGGGGCATCTACGGACGCAACTATCAAGTGGCAGATATTCCTGCCGATAAGCTAACTCACGTCTTTTACGCTTTCGCTAAGATCGACAATAATGGCGAAGTTACCGTCTTTGATTCTTGGGCAGCAACTGAAAAGCGCTTTGATAGAGATTGGAATACTCCCAAGAAATTTGCCGGTAACTTTGAGGAACTACTGAAGCTCAAAGCCGCTCATCCCCATCTTAAGACCCTGATTTCCATCGGCGGCTGGACTCTGTCGGGAAAATTTTCTGACGTTGCCTTGACCGATGCCTCACGAAAGAAGTTTGCCAAGTCGGCAATTCACTTCATGACTAAGTACGGCTTTGACGGCATTGACCTTGACTGGGAATACCCAGTAAGTGGAGGATTGCCAGGTAACACTTATCGCTCAGAGGATAAACATAACTACACTCTGCTACTCAAGGAATTAGACCAACTGCTGCAAATTCAGGAAGCCAAAGACTCTCAAGATTATCTGCTCACCAGTGCTGCTCCAGCGAGCTATGACAAGATGGTCAATTACGAACTTGGAGAAATGTCCAAGTACCTTGACTTTTTCAACGTCATGACTTATGACTACCACGGTGCTTGGGACAACCGTACTAATCACAACGCGCCTCTATATAGTAACCCTAAAGATCCCTCGTTGCTGGGGCAAAAATCTAACATCGATTACACGATTCAGAACTACTTGGCTGCGGGAGTGCCTGCAGATAAAATTGTCATGGGTGCGCCTCTGTATGGTCGTACTTGGAGTAATGTCCAGGCCAGCCAGGACGGTCTGTTTCAACCTGCTGCTAGCGCAGGTGAAGGAACTTGGGAAAAGGGAGTTATTGACTATAGAGATTTATATAACAAACTACAAACAGATAATTCTTATGTTCGCTACTGGGACGATGCTGCCAAGGTTCCTTATGTCTACAACGCCAGTAAAGGCTTCTTCAGTACCTACGAAGATACCAAATCCATGAGATTCAAGCTCAACTACATCAAGCAAAACCAGCTGCGCGGTACTTTTTTCTGGGATGCTTCTAGCGATATACGAGATAGCAACAATCCTGATTCTTTAATTAATTTAACTGCTAACGAACTAGGGATTGTCAACGACTAATCAAATGCTTAACTTTGATTCAATTCTAATAAACCAGGCGGCGGTGCAATTTCTATACGACCAGCTTGAAGATCTACTACTGGCACAATCTCTTTAACAAAGGGAATAAAAACCCTGACCTTTTGTTGCTTTTTTTTACCTTTGTTATTACTTTTACTCTCAGATTTAGCCACTTCTTTAACGGCATATTTTTCGTGTAACTTAATTTCTAGTAAATCGTTACCTGCCCATAAAACGTCAATAATTACACCAATATTTTCGCCAATTAATTGATTGTAAACTTCGAGATTAATTAAGTCAGAAACGTGATATTCATCTTCTTCTAATTCGGGTCGATCGCTGCTAGGAACTAATAGTTTACATCCCCTTAATGTCTCAGCTTGAGTTCTATCTTCTATCCCCGCCAGTTCAATTACGTATAAATTCTTCCCTGGGATCTGATATGCTGCCAGCAATTCTACTGCTTCTGGCTGCATTTTCTGGTCACATTGCAGCCAACGTTGACCCGGTTGCTCAAATCTTTCGGGAAAATCAGTATGAGAAGAAACTCTCAATTGACCTCTCAGTCCTTGTGGAGCTACAATTGTACCAATTTCTAACCATTCATTAGTGACTTGTTCTTGGTTCATTTGGGTTATTAGGCTCGCACTACAGAGTTTTTATAAACTTGCTGTACTAATTCTGCTAAACGCCGCATTCCTATTTCAATCTCTTCGTTACTAGCAGTAAGACTGATGCGGATACACTGTTGTTTGTGCTGCCAATTTTCTCGTAAACCAGGGAAGAAAGTACTACCAGGAACAACCATGACTCCTACTTGTTTGAGTTTTTGATACAATTCCCAGTCAGTAATGGGTAAATCTTGCAACCACAACCAAGAAAAGATTGCTCCTTCAACTCGATGCAAAAACCAGGGTATCTCTTGAGGTATTTCACGATCGAGGGTAGTTTCGATAATCTCAAACTTGCGCTGATAGTGGGGACGAATCGAGCTATTAGCAATCTCCGCTAAGGCTCCAGAGCCAATCGCTTTTGCTGCTATTGCTTGTCCGTAGCGAGAGGAATGGATGCAAGCATTATTCTGAAAAGAATCTAACACTTGAATCAGCTTCGGATCGCCAATAGCAATACCTATCCGTTCTCCTGGTAGCCCTGCCTTTGATAAACTCATGCAGTGAATGATATTTTTGCCAAATATCGGCTTCATAGGCACGTAATTTAAGGAGGGGAAAGGAGGAGCATAAGCCGAGTCTATTAATACTGGTACTTCATAAGCTGCAGCGAGAGCGGTGATTTTTTCGACTTCTTCGTCTCTGAGAACATTACCAGTAGGGTTGCAGGGACGAGAGAAAATTACACAACCTGTGTCAGCGGTAATTTTCAGTTGGCTGAAATCTGGGAGATATTTAAAGCGGCGTGCTCGAGCGTCTATCTCTAATTGAGGTTTATAAGCAACTACCGCTTCTGGTACTAAGCTAATGCCCCCATATCCTGTATATTCTGGACATAGAGGTAAAACGATTTGTTTTAGTTGTCCTGCACTGGTGTATCCGCCAAAGACGTTAGCGGCATAGAAATATAAAGCTTGAGAACCTGGGGTAATTAGTACGTGGCGATCGCTTAAGGAAAGTCCGTAACGGCGATTAAAATCAGTGACGATCGCTTCAATTAAGGGTGCGTATCCTTGGGAAGAACCGTAGCGACATACAACCTCGCCATATTCGGAACTAGCTAATAAATCTGCCGTACAATCCCGCCAAAGTTGCTCTACCTCTGGCAGTATAACTGGATTACCCGCACTCAAGTTAATCAATTCCTGTCCCGCACCAGCCTCTAAGGTGGCGACAATATCTTTCATAATTGCCCGAACGCCTGTAAGTTGAGACATTCGATCGCCAAATTGAGACAGGGCAGGTTCCATCGGCTTACAATTTTGCTAGGTAGTAGATATTATTCTAATTTAATATATTCGAGTATGAGAATTTGGCAAGCTGACTTTTACCGCCGTCCTCTCCAAGAAGAACAAGAACTAACATTCTGGGAATTACTCATTTGCGCTCCCAATGATAATTTTATTTACGCAGCAAAATGTCCTCAAGCTCAAGCTAACGCAGAT
>JBFRWL010000402.1:0-30191 GCA_051439565.1 Prochloraceae cyanobacterium | reverse complement strand
AAAGCTTATTTACTAAGAATACTGAAATAAAATCTCTTTTAGCTTATGTTAATATTGAACAACAAGAAAAAAGAATGATCTCAGCCTTGCTTCTTGTCATTCAAAGTATTGAAAGACGAGATTTTTTGGATAATATTCTTCGCAATCTAGTTAACAAATATTTGAACTCCCAGGTAGTTGCCGATTATTACCCCTTAATCGGTGAAGCCTTCTTGGAAACTCTTAAGAGATATTTAGGCTCTGAATGGACTCCAAAAGTAGAAGAAAACTGGAAACAAGCCTATCAAATAATTAGTGCTCTTATCTTAGCAAGCACTCAAGATAAATATCAATTTCCCTACTATTCATCTTACTTATCTTCTTTTCAGAGTAATAGTCAGATGATGCCCAAAGACAATCCGATTAAGTAGCTACTCAAACCCAACCGACTTAATGCTTAGACCTGGGCTCATTAATCAGATCTAGATGTAGCCGAAAAGACAAGGGAGATTGGCACTATCTATCTGATTTCGACGATTTCTAATGTGTAGCCGCGATCTTCTCAATCATCTTTAGCATTATTAAGCTTGTCAGTTAGTTGTTGATTTAAGTAAGTAGTCGGACCTAAATAAACCTGAACTTGGGTCCGACTACTTATCACTAAGCAAGAACCGCTGTCAGACTAGGCTCGAGTGAACAGTTTTCCTATCGCTTTAAATAGATTGGCTAAGGGATTACCAGACCTTTTTTTTGCCCTTCCCTCAGGAGTTGGTGGTCGAGTGCTGGACTTTTTCACTCTTGATGGTTTGGCAATTGGCGAGTTATAGCTTCCCAGAAACTGTTGTAAGCGTTCTTCATCATTGGTAAGAGAAGCTAGGCGTGCTTGTTTCGCACTTGCGGCTAATTCAGGTTGTCCTATGTAAACAAGCCACTTTTCCAAATCTTCTCTCATTAAATGGTAAATGCCATCAGTCGGTGATTGTTGGCACAATCTAACTAAATCTTCGGCATTATAGGCTAACTCACCGTGGGGAAATTTAAAAGGTTGTGTCATGTTTGGCTCTCTTGCTGCTGTAGAAATAAAGATTGCTTGAAACTGGAGCGAGTTTTGCTGAGAGTTCAGGCTCAACTCTTCCAAGATGTAATTTTATATAATGCGGCTAAGACTAGAGAGCGAACACTTAATCGCCTCCTATTTCTCAATCAATTCCTGTCTTGATGGTCGGAATCTCCAATATCAACACCAAGCTGACTCAGCCAAAGCGATAACCAAAGCCGCGCACTGTCACCAGATATTCTAGCTGACTGGGATTTGGAGGTGGTGGCTTTATCGACTGGCAGCCTTTCGAGCATCCCCAGCTAGGAAAAGTAGAAATTGGCGGCTGGGATTTTAAAAAAGTTTGGCAAAATGCTCCAGCTGATTATCTGCCAGAATTGTGCGATCGACATTGTCGTTTTGCTATTGCTTCTGCTTTGATGTCTCCTCGCTTGGCGATCGCTCGCCTGGACGTAACTCCCAAGGGTCAAGATATCTATCGGGTAGTAGTACAGTTAGAAAATCAAGGATTTTTGCCTACCTATACCAGTCAGAAAGCCTTAGAACGCTCTTGCGTCAAACCCATTGAAGTAAGCCTCTCTTTGCCAGAAGAAGCAAGTTTAATCAGCGGTCAACTAAAACAGGAAGTTGGCCATCTAGAAGGACGAGGGAATCGGGCATTTAAAACTTTTGCTCTCGGAGTTGATTATCGGTGCCACGTAGAGTGGACAATTCAAGCTCGATCGGGTAGTGAAATTGAGATTGTGGCACGATCTCAAAGAGCTGGGACGGTTCGTACTTCTGTTATTTTATAAGCGGATTGTTGTTAGCTGTTTGTTGTTTGTTACTCCCCACACTCCCCCCTCTCCCCCTCTATGCTACAAAGCACCTGCGGCTGTTCGATCGAGAATCCCCCCACTCAAATGAGAAGTAATATTAATCGCCTGCAAGACAGGTAAACCTTCTGGACCTTCAGAATAATCAATGACGCTAACTGCACCATTACCTTGCTTGATATTCCAGAAATTATCTGGTTTCAAACCTAGTAAATAACAAACAATTACCTTATTAATAGCATCGTGAGCGACGACTATACCTGTTCTAGGGGAGTCGGAATTAGCATAAGTTTTAACAATTTCCTCCCAAGCAGCGATCGCTCTGTCCCAAACCTGCTGCAAGTTCTCTCCTTCTGGCATTTGCACTGTTTCTGGTGCTTCTTCCCATTGGCGTAGTATATCAGCAAATTCTGCCTCTATTTCTGTTTTTAGTTTCCCTTCCCAGAGTCCGTGACTAATTTCTTTGAGTTGAGGGTTCAACTCTAACTTCACCTCTGAGTGATGCCCAAGAATAATTTCTGCCGTTTCCTTAGGACGCAATAAGGGACTAGTAACGGCAAAGTCTATTGCTACATCCTTAAGAAATTCAGCCGCTTGTTGCCCTTGTTTCTTGCCTGTATCGTTGAGGGGAATATCTTTAACTCCTTGAAAGCGGGAAAGGCGATTCCATTCTGTTTCGCCGTGACGTATTAGTAATAAACGAGGACCCGAATGGGGGTTGCGCGGTGGTGGTAGGGGAATACCTAAGTGAGAGGTTTGATTTAATGATTCTAACTGTACCGAGTCGCCCAAACCACCAGTAAAGTTGAGAACGCTAATGCAACAATTAGACTGCTGGATAGAATGGTAACGTTGGGCAGGAATACCAATCGCGCTCATAATTAAACAGCGATTAATGCCATTGTGCGCCACAATTACGATCGTTTTGCCTTGATGCTGGGGAATAATTTCTTGCCAAAATTGCTGCGCCTGTTCGTAGAGAGAAAGGACTGGGAAAAGCTCTCGCTGTCCTTCTGGCGTAGATAGCACCATTTTAAATTCTTGGGGGCGCTGTTTCCAACAGCGATAGTCCTCGGCAAATTTTACCCGCACCTCATCCTTTTTGAGGTTCTCCCAGAGAGGAAGATCGATTTCCATTAACTTATCGTGAACTTGTAAGCTGGGAGGATTTTTCAGACAGTTGCGAATGGTTTGGGCAGTTTGCTTTGCCCTTTGTAGGGGGCTGCAGTAAAAAGCATCAAAACTAATATTATTGAGGTTAGAAGCCAAGATCTCGGCATCAATACGACCTTTTTCTGTCAACACTGACTCGTCTGATCGACCTTGAATTTTCTTTTGAGCGTTGTAGTTGCTTTGTCCGTGACGAACGATAATAACGCGAGTAGTCAAGCTTTTAGTCCTCCACTATACAACTGTCCTGCGATTCTTACTCGAAATAAGGAAGAATCCCCGTTCTTTAGCTTAGCGGAGGACGGGGAGTGTCAACTCAGAACTAATGCGATAATGCGAGTTAGTGAAAAGTTGCATCGAGGAAATACATGAGCGGTAAGTGGTTTAAGCGGTTAATTTTGTTTTTGTTAACTTTGTTTGCGATCGCCAGAGTATTTTTTTCTCTGGGAGAGAGCTTGAATCAGCCTCAGATTCAAACTCGTCTAGAACTCTATCAAACTAATTTAATACTTCATGCAGCCGAATTTAAGCCCGAAGAACTAGATGGCTATGAAGAAGATACCGCTCCTCAATTTAGCACTTCTCTCCAAGCTTTGATTGGCGAAAATCCCTACAGTACCGCTCAAAAGCAATATCAAAAAGCCCTTGATACTACTCAAACTTATCTGACTAATCTTGAAACACAACTCAAACAAAGCGAGCTTTCCGAGCAACCAGAACAACTACAAGGAGCAATTCAACAAGAGGAACAGTTTATTGACGAGCTTAATCTCAAGCTGGGTATTTTACAAGCGCAACAAGGAAATACAGAAACAGCCCTAGAAACTTGGGAGCAGTTAATTAACAAAGATCGACAACAATTAAGGCAAACAGATATTTCTAAAACTGCTAAAGTTCTGCAAGATTTATGGAGTAAATCACCAAATTTATCATCAGAGCTTGACTTGACAACTTTAACAGCGATCGAGAATGGTTGGTTTCACTATCGCGTTCTTAAGCAATTAGACACAGTACAAGAACGTCAAGATGACCTGTTAATTTTACAAGAAAAGGAACAAAATATTGCTGCCCAAGCTATTTTAAAATTGGCTTTAATTGGCGGCATTCCTTTATTGCTAGGATTTTCAGGGGGGATATTGTTGACATTTTTATTGATTCAATGGTGGATTAAAAAAGATCAGGCTATTCTCGCTACTAACAGCAACTTGGCTTGGGAAACACCCTGGGATGGAGAAACAGTCTGGCAAGTTATTATTGTTGGTTTTTTCTTTATTAGTCAAATTTTGCTGCCAATCTTAATTGGCATATCTGGATTTAATGCTGCTGGTTTGAGTCTGCGTTTTAAAGCTTTATATGTTTTAGTTACCTACCTAATCATGTCTGCTGGTGGGCTTTCGGTGCTGTATTTTTCAATTAAATCTTTCTTTCCCTTGCCCCAAGATTGGTTTCGCTTTCAATGGTTAAGTAATTGGATAGTGTGGGGAATAGGAGGTTATGTAGTTGCCCTACCTTTAGTAGTTGTTGTGTCATTAATTAACCAACAATTTTGGCAAGGACAAGGAGGTAGCAACCCACTTTTATTCCTAGCTTTGCAAGCACAGGATAAAGTAGCACTAGCAATATTTTTCTTTACTGCTTCGGTTGCCGCACCAGTGTTTGAAGAGATAATTTTCCGAGGCTTTTTGTTATCTTCTCTGACTCGTTATCTATCTGTTTGGGGAGCAATTTTTGCTAGTAGTTTCTTATTTGCTATTGCTCACTTGAGCCTTTCAGAAGTTCTCCCGCTAACAACTTTAGGAATTGTTTTGGGAGTTGTTTACACGCGATCGCGTAATCTTCTCGCTCCTATGTTAATCCATAGTCTTTGGAATAGCGGCACTTTATTTAGTTTGTTTGTTTTAGGGAGTAGCGCTGGTTGAGCGTTGACAGCGTTTTTAGGGGTACAGCCGATCTTGGCTGTCAAGCATTAATTTGGTAGCCGTCGGCTGACTGGGGGACGAGGAGACAGGGAGACGGGGAGATGGTGTATTTCCTCACTAGTATATTGCCCGACAACGAGTTGAATCCAGTAAATATCATAACTACTCTAGAAGAGCCATAATTACTAGTTCACAAGATCTTTCTGTCAGGGTCTAATAAATCAATCCACTTTTGCATAATTTTAGGTGGCAAAAGTCTAAACTCCAGAAATTTCTCTTGCAGCTTGGCAGTCAGCAGCAATTTGTGCCTTAAGCGCTTCCAGAGAGGGAAATTTTTGTTCTGGTCTCAGAAACTGCTCTAGGTTGACGCGAAGAGTTTTACCGTATAAATCCCCAGACCAATCTAAGAGGTGAACTTCAACTGTGGAAGTATTGCCGCCTACAGTGGGGCGACAACCTATGTTCATTACGCCTTCGATCGAGGACTGAGAATTAGAAGGATTATTTTCTGGGTTTTCTGCCGACTCTTCTATCCAGACTCGTACAGAGTATACTCCTTGACAGGGAAGAAATTTGCCAGTAGGTAACTGAAGGTTAGCAGTGGGAAAACCTATTTTTCTGCCTAGCTTTTCTCCAGTAATGACAGTTCCGGTGAGGCTATAGCTGCGTCCTAGCATTTGCTTAACTTTTTTGAGTTCCCCTCGTTCTAAAGCTTTACGGATTGAGGAACTACTAATGCGTACCATGTCCTCGGAACCTTGTTGGGAACACTGTTGTAGCGAGGTAACTATTACTTCAACGCCAAATTTAGCTCCGATCGCCGCTAAATCTGCTGAAGTTCCTTGGCGATCGCGTCCAAAGCAAAAATCTTCTCCTACACTAACCTTAGATGCTTGCAACTGTCCCACCAAAATGTCCTCAACAAATTGCTGGGGGCTTAAAGAGGCAAGTTGGCGATCGAAAGGCAGTAAGACTAACTGCTCGATTCCTAACGCTTCTAGCAGCTTAACTTTCTCTTCTAAAGGTGTCAGTAGTTTCCTACTTTGACCGGAAAAAAATTGGCGAGGATGGGGATTAAAGGTAACCACTGTGGAGTAGATACGATCTGGTTGCTCTTTTTTCCCATTAATAGCGGGTGAGTCCCCAATTTTACTCCGAGATGGTTTTAAAATTGGCTGCAAGACCCGCTGATGCCCTCTATGAATTCCGTCAAAGTTGCCGAGAGCGAGGGCGTTTGGTTTGAGAACTTTGGCGGTTGATGATGTTACCCACACGCCATATATTGTTACATAATTTAGTAATTAGTGATAATTAATTTAATCTATTTTTTGATTGAGAAGGGTATTGCTCACTCCGACCTTCAATCAACGTTAGCTAAGTACGATTTTGCCCGACGGCTTTTGTTTTAATGAGCTAGTAACTGGAGTCAGCTCAATCGATTGGCCTTCGCGGGCCATAATGGCGTTAGGGAAGGCTAAAGCTGCTTCTGTGCCAACTCGATCGAGGAAATTATCATCGTGTGCCGGATCGTGGTGGAAAATTACTAGCTGTTTTACCTCTGCCGCTTTAGCTATCTTTACTGCTTCCTGCCAGGTAGAATGTCCCCAACCTACTTTACTTACTTTTTCATCGTAGTATTCTTCATCGGTGTAAGTACAGTCGATAATAACTACATCTGCCTGACGAGCTAGCCAAAGGATATTTTCATCTAATTTGTCGGGATAATGTTCCGTATCCGTAATATAAGCTACTGACAGTCCGCCGCAGCTTATACGATAACCTACTGCTTCTCCTGGATGATTAAGTTTGGCGGTTTCCACTCTAATCTCGCCAATTTCTAACTTCTCACCCACTTGCAGGTCGCAAAATTGCAAATCTGCTTGCATAATTTGCAAGGGAACGGGAAAATTCGGGTGGAGCATCTGGTCTTGGAGGCGTTGTTTGATCGTAGCTCCATTAGGGGCGATCGCGCCGTAAATCTTAAAACTATTCCCCTTGATGAAAGCCGGAAGAAAAAAAGGAAATCCTTGAATGTGATCCCAGTGGGAATGAGTAAAAAAGAGGTGGGCTTTAAGTGGCATATGCGTCAAGAGAGACTGCCCTAGAACTCGCAATCCTGTGCCCCCGTCAAAAATTAGACGTTCATTAGCTGCCAGAATTTCGATACAAGGAGTATTGCCACCATAGCGAACTGTTTCTGGCCCCGGGCAAGGAATGCTTCCTCTAACGCCCCAGAAGTTAATTTTCAATCGCTTTGCATCATCAGGCATGGGTTATCATAAGCAGTGTTGTTTTATCTGTAAGTTCGCAGCAAGTTAACTAATGATCATAGTTTATTTATACTCTCAATTGGTAATGAAACTTACTCGACGAACTTCAGCGCCCTAAATCGTGCATGGTGTTAATGGCAGCAGCACATTTTTCTGTAACTTTTTGTAATTCTCCACGTTTTGTCGAACTGGGTGCTTCTATTAATTTACCAATTCTTACTGTGATTGGCACCGATCGAGGTAGGGGCGAACCTGGGCGCAAAATTTTCTGTGTACCCCACAAACTGACTGGTAATAGGGGGGCTTGAGCTTGAGCTGCGATCGTAGCTGCTCCCAGTTTTGGCTTAGTAATTCGCGCATCAGGAGTGCGAGTACCTTCTAAGAAAATCCCTGTTGCCCAGCCTTCGTGTAAATAAGAAACGGCAGTACGAACGGCACTGCGATCGGCTGCATGGCGTTTAACGGGGTAAGCACCGTATAGTTTGATTCCTTGCTTCAATACCGGAATCCGAAACAATTCTTCTTTGGCCATAAAAGCAACTGGACGGCGTACGCAAGAGCCTAAAATAGGTGGGTCGAAGTAACTGGCGTGGTTACTTACTACTACCAAAGGTCCCGATTGAGGAACTAACTCGGCTCCATAAATCCTTGCCCGAAAATAAGTATGAAGCATCGGAATAATTACTGACCACTTGAACAAGTAATACAGTACCAAGCTTGGTAAAGGTTCTCTATTTTTTTGTTCCACAGCAAAAGTTTCGCTATCGATAAATTAATACCAATTCGATTTAAGAAAGACAACAGGCAATAGGTTCAGAGAATTGATGTATAGCAGTAATTTTTAGAATTGGCATAACTAAACTTACCTATTTAGGGCAAGAGTTTCGTTAATTGCTCCAAGCTGCCGACGTTGATTAAATTTAAATCGGGACAGGTTCTTTTGAGTAAACCAGTTAATACTTTACCTGGTCCGACTTCTACGACTCCCGCGATTCCTGCTGCTGGTAGTTGCAGCATAATTTCCCGCCAGCGTACCGAAGCTGTCATCTGCCCCACAAGTCGCGCTTTCAAATCCTCTCCTGCTAGGGTGGGAGATGGTTCTACATTGGATAAAACGGGAATTTTGGCATCGCTAAAGGATACGGACTGTAAGACTTGGGCAAACTCCTCTGCTGCTGCTGCCATTAGAGGTGAGTGAAAAGCACCAGAAACCTTGAGGGCGACAGTGCGTTTGGCTTTTACCTGAGATAGCACTAAATCTACTGCTTCTGGAGTCCCAGAAATAACTACTTGCGCCGCACTGTTGTCATTAGCTAGCACGACACCTGTTGTTTTGTCAATAGCATTTTCTAGCTGTTGGCGATCGAACTTCATCATCGCCGCCATTTTCCCCCCAGCAGCCGAGTCCATAAGTTCAGCGCGACGCTTAACTAAAAGTAATCCAGACTCAAAGTCAAATACTCTGGCTGCATAAAGAGCAACGTATTCCCCCAAACTGTGACCTGCAACTAGATCCGGCTGATACCCTCGTTCTACTAGTAAGTCAACTAGGATAGATTCAACAACATACAGACAAGGCTGAGTATAGAAGGTGCGCGATAACTTTTCTTCTTCTGTTTGACACAGGTCTAAAACAGACCAACCTAATATTTTCTCTGCTAATTCAAATTTAGTTTGAGCGGCTGGAACATCTTTTAAATCAACTCCCATGCCTATTTCTTGGGAACCCTGTCCGGGAAATACCCATGCGGTTTTGGTCATTTGTTATTGGTTATTTGTTATCGGTTATTTTTTTACTTGCGACTGGTAATTTTTCTCTATCTTCCCCATTGAAAAATAGCAGACCCCCAGGAGAGTCCGGCACCAAAACCAGAGGTAGCAATAATATCGGCTGGTTTGATTTTGCCTTGTCGGACAGCTTCATCGAGGGCCAGGGGAATGGAGGCAGCAGAAGTATTGCCATATTCGGCAACATTGCTGATTACTTTCTCAGGTTCGATCTTAAGGCGATCGGCAACAGCATCGATAATCCGCTGATTAGCTTGATGTAAGATCAACCAATCTATAGCTTCAGAAGTGAGATTAGCGCGAAATAGAGCTTTTTCAATAACTTCTGGAGCTTTTGCCACGGCGAAACGGTAAACTTCTCGACCATTCATAGAGATCGGCTGATAAGTTCCTTTAGCCATCGATGCGCCTTCAATCAGTATCTTCTGCTGTCCTTGATAAGCTAAGTTGAGACAATTATTTTGGCTGCCATTACTGCGCAGTTCAAATCCCAGCAGGCGATCGCCCGATTCTGTAGCTTGACAAACTACTGCTCCAGCGCCATCGCCAAAGAGAACGCAGGTTCTTCTATCGGACCAATCTACCCAACGAGAGAGAATATCTGCCCCAATTACGAGGATATTTTGATAAACTCCAGTACGGATAAACTGAGCGGCTGTCACCAGAGCAAAAACAAATCCAGAGCAGGCAGCAGTGAGGTCAAAAGCTACAGCTCTTGAGGCACCGAGTAGATGTTGAATTTTGCCAGCACTACCAAACAAATCGTCCGGAGTAGAGGTTGCTAGCAAAATCAGATCAATGTCGGTAGCACTAATACCTGCCATGGCGATCGCCTCTGTTGCTGCTCTAGCAGATAGTTGACAAACAGATTCCTCTGTTGTGGCTAAATGTCGGGTTTTTATGCCAGTTCTAGTTGCGATCCACTCATCTGAAGTCTCGACTATTTTACTGAGGTCTTCATTAGTGAGTATTCCTACTGGCGTTGCTGAACCACTTCCAGTAATGGCAATTCCTGTCTCGGATTTTTTCAATAGTTTTCTCCATATGTTTGTGCTGCTTGTCAGGATGCTTCAGCTATTCCCAGATGATTCACTAGTAGATACAGTCTTAGAACTACTAGCAGAGTGATTGTGTTGCTCATTGTAAAAGGCAATTCGCTCGAGTACCTTATGATCTATTGCCTCTTTGGCTTGGCGAATAGCGTTAAAAATTGAAGGAGCTTGGGAACTACCGTGGCTGATGATACAGATCCCTGCTACACCTAACAACAATCCTCCACCATGCTCTGCGTGGTCAATTCGTTGTTTAATGCGCCGCAAGTTAGGCTTGAGTATTCCGGTTCCCAGCTTACCGCGCACTCCTTGGGGCAATTCCTCTCGGAGAATTTGCAGCATAATTTCGCCAATTGCTTCAGCGAATTTAAGCAACACGTTACCGATAAAGCCATCGCAGACAATTACGTCAAATTGACCGGAAAGAACATCTCTTCCTTCAGCATTGCCGATAAAGGGAATTTGTTCGTTCTTTTCTAACAATTGGTATGTTTGTACGGCTAATTTATTTCCCTTAGAGGATTCTTCGCCAATATTGAGCAACCCTACTTTGGGGTTTTCAATTTCCATAACATATTTACTGTAAATCGTTCCCATCAGAGCAAACTGCTCTAAATACTGGGGTTGACTGTCCACATTGGCACCCACATCGAGGATAATTACTGATTTCCCCGCCATCAGTGTGGGAAAGATTGCCCCAATTGCCGGACGGTCAATACCTGGCAAACGACCTAAGCGAAGGGAAGCAGCAGCCATTGCTGCTCCGGAATGGCCTGCAGAAACTACTGCATCAGCTTTTTTTTCTTTAACTAAATTCATTGCTACATTGATCGATGCCTTGGGCTTGCGTCGAATGCCTTTGATGGCTTTTTCTTCCATACCTACGGCATCTTCGGCGGCAACGATTTCGATTAGATTCGGATTGTTGTGGTGCTGTTTAAGATAAGATTCGATCTGATGAGGATCGCCCACCAGAGTAATCTCTACATCCAGCTCTTCGGAAGCTCTGATAGCTCCAGCAACAATTTCGCTAGGGGCGTGATCTCCCCCCATAGCGTCTACTGCAATTCTTGCGCGAGTCGATCTCATTGATTGATCAGAAATTGATAGAAGCCTTAAAGATCTTAACAGTATTGGGCAAAAAATCCCTTACTATACCCCTTAGGAGCCCTAGTAAGAGCTATTTTTGTAGTTATCTTAATCTAGTTGGCTACTTAGGGGCAAACTAAGCAAAAATAATAATTTGCGATTAGTTAATAGTAATTTTACAATTAGGCCGACCCGATCGACGGAGATCTTCAATAATGTTGGAAATTATTGCTTCTGGTTTAATTAATCTGTTACCTAGCATTTCAGGACAACAACCAGCCAAGTTAGAGAAAATCAACCAGTTGTCCTGGCAACAAGCAGAAATTTTTACTTTACCTACACAGCCAGATCGGCAAGTGGAAGAAATTGTCGAGCAGTACATCCAAAATTTAGCGACTCGAAGATCGGTTGCTAAGTATCAGGGAGTTTGGCTTCAGTCAGATTGGGTAGCTTTAGGTAATCATCGGGGTAAAGTTCCGGTTTCTGCTGCTTCTCTAACCAAGATTGCGACAACGCTGGCGGCGCTACAAACCTGGGGCACGTCTTATCAGTTTGAAACTCTTATCTATGCTACTGGCAAAATTGAGCATGGCACCTTGCAGGGAGATTTGTTGATTAGGGGAAGTGGCGATCCTCTATTTGTTTGGGAGGAAGCGATCGCGCTAGGAAATGCCCTCAATCAGCTCGGTATTCGCCGAGTTCGAGGTAATTTAGTAATTGGTGGCGATTTCTACATGAACTTTAAGGCTCGCCCCGGTTTGTCTGGTCGCCTACTCAGACAAGGATTAAATTCTCGTCTTTGGCCGTCAATGGCAAGGAAACAATATCGTAGCATGCCGGAGGGGACACCTCGCCCTCAATTAGAGATTTTCGGTACCGTTCAACTTAAAAATCATCTGCCAGTTAATGCCAAATTAATACTGCGGCATAAGTCCCTAACCTTGGCACAAATACTCAAGCAAATGAATATTTACAGCAACAATGCGATCGCTGAGATGCTAGCCGACTCATTAGGCGGAGCGTCAGTTGTTGCCAAAATCACCGCCGCTGCAGCTCAAGTTCCCGCAGCAGAAATTCAGTTAATTAATGGTTCTGGATTAGGAGTTGATAACCGGATTTCCCCTCGCGCTGTCTGTGCTATGTTAATGGCAATTGAGCGCCATTTACACTCTCAATCTTTAAGCGCAGTCGATTTGTTGCCCTTAGCTGGTCGCGATTTCAAAGGAACGATCGAGACCCGCAATATCCCTACTGGTACGGCTGTGAAAACAGGTACTCTGGCGCAAGTTAGTTCTTTAGCAGGTGTAATTCCTACTAGGGAACGGGGTTTGGTTTGGTTTGCCATTATTAACCACGGTTCTAACATAGAGATGTTTCGCTCTCAACAAGATCAACTCCTGCAAAGCTTGTCCGAACATTGGCAGCTCATACCTACTCAAGGTAGTGCTACTAATATTGAAAATTCTACTTATTTGGGCGATTCGAGCAGAAATATTCAGGTTCAGTAGAAGTTTCTAGGGTTTGCTGAAAAAGTTTTTTGGCGACGTTCTCTAAGTCAGAAGTCACTCTTGCACTTTATCAACTTTACCTGAAGCTTGATAAGCGATGCTGACCCCTAACCTCTAACTATTGCCTTTAAGGAAAAATTGTTGTTAAAACTCTATTATCTTTTTCACCAATAACAATAACTTCATTGTTGGCAAATTGCCCCACTGCTTTGGCACCAGCTACGTTAAATTCTGGGTTAGCTTGTTGGTAGATGACATTTCCTATTGCTTCAACTGTTTGGTTGGGTATCTTCCAGAGCAATTCATTGGAGTATAGTTTGGCCGGCTGGCGACTGTTGATTGCTCTCACGCCACCTTGTAAATGAGCTATTTCTGCTTCGAGATCCATTTGTCCCCGATTGCCAGTAATGGTAATTTGAGCTTGTGGATCTACTATTTTTACTGGCTGATCTGCAAGAATCATTCCCTGTTGGTACTTCCAAATTACTGAATTGGTAGAAATTTGTAGGGGAGGATCCACAGATTTAAGTTGAACGTTATTTTGTAATTTAGCTGTATTTGTATTGAGATCTACGATGATGCGATCGGCAGAAACTTGTTCAGTAATAGTATCGTTTTTATAGTGAGAAATTTCAGGTGGATGATATTCAGAGAAGGGGTCGGGAGGTGGCTCAGCGATCGCCTTTTGCTGAGCCATTTCCCAGTATAAATACTCCGCTTTCATTTGTAGTGGCGGGTCTGGCATTACTGCTACAATTTGACCCCTTAATTCTAGGCGTTGTTGACTGGGAAAATAGCGGGCTTCGTTAGCCCATAAGTTGAGTTTTGGGTGGTTGCCAGTCAAATCGCGGCGTACGATTAGTAAGTCTTTTTCGGGATACCACCATGCTTCAGATGCCTGTATAACTGCTTGAGTGCGAAGGTCAGTAGCTATGATTTCGTCTTTAAGCAACATTTCCTGACCATCTTGATTAATTTCCCCAGTTTTTCCACTGATGCGTAAAACCATCTCCCCATCTTGGAAGATATTAGCCACAATGTTCTCAAGGCGAGCAACTTTGCGATCAGGGTTGTAAATAGTGCGATCGGCTTTGATTTTCCACAAGATTTGCCCCTGATCGTTTGACTGTTTTAAGGTAGCATTATTTAAAATCAAGCGATTCTCAACCTTGGCAATAGTAGCAGTATTTTGCTTGAGTTTTTTCTCCGGCTTGCTCTGCTGTTGACAAGCAGAAACTAATAATAACAAACTCAAGCAAAACGTTTTTACTACCCGATCGGCAAACAGTTGGGTACTGGCGATTTTTATGCTCCAGTTTTTGGGAATTGGCGACATTATTTTTACAGCTAGCTCATCTAAGCTTCAGTGTTTTTTTCTTCATCTAACAGACTAAAACTGGGAAAGCTAGGATAAGGAGCATTAGATTTAGGTGTTTTTTGGATATCTTCTTGGATTTGGTCGAGGTCGATATAGCGATCGGCGACGTTAATCAAAGTGTCGCTAGTCATGGAACGCAGACTAACTACTTCCACTCTCGCACCGCGATAACTGACAGCATTGACAGCATATGCTAAGTCTCCGTCGCCACTGACTAAAACTGCTGTATCATAAGCATTCGCCAGTGCCATTAAATCAACAGCAATCTCCACATCCAAGTTAGCTTTTTTCGAGCCATCAGGAAGTTGTACTAAATCTTTAGAAATTACCCTGTAGCCATTACGACGCATCCAGAGAAGAAAACCTTGTTGCTTCTCATTGGTGGGGTCAACTCCAGTGTAAAAGAAAGCTCGCAATAATCTCGAACCTCCTGTGAGACGATACAGTAGCTTAGTGTAGTCGATTTCTACTCCCAACTGTAGCGCTGCATAGAACAAATTGGAGCCATCAATGAAAATAGCGACGCGACCGCGATTTTCTAGTACTTGTTCTGGCGTAAATACCGGGTCAGGTTCAAAATGATCGAACATTTTTCTTATGCCTCGTTTATTATTAAAAAGTCTCCTAACCTATAGAAGTTCCAGGGAACTTCTCTCATAACCTATTTACCTGCATTTACCTGGGATTCGGCTTTAATTTCTCTTTTTTTTCTGCTTAATTCAGGAGTACGCTCAGGTATTATCTGAGGGTAATTCTAATCTGGTGAAAATTGGTCGAGGCTTAGTTAAATTTTGATTAGCGGGAAGATTTCCCCAGCGAGAGTGTTGGTTAAATACAGTAACTTGATTAAGTGCAGTTTTATTATTGAAATCGAGGGAAAAGCCTAGTTGCTGGTAAATTTCGGTACTTAGGTTCGGAATAATTGGGGATAGTAGGTACGCTGATAGTCTAATTGATTCTAAGACGGCGTATAATATTTGTTCAACATCCGCTTGTTTGCCTTGCTTGTATAGACTCCAAGGCGTGCTATCATCAATAAACTTATTACTAGCGCGAATTAGGTTAAATATTTCTTCACAAGCGCGATCGAAACGTAAAGCTTCATAAGCTGCGCCAGCGCGATCGCCTAACTCTAAACCAATAATTTTGAGAGGATTGTCCGCCGCAATATCTTCTCCCATGATTTTGGGGAGAGAACTTTGACAGTATTTCTTAACCATCCCTAAAGTGCGGTTGAGTAAGTTGCCCAGATCGTTAGCTAGATCGGCATTGAGGACATTGATAAACCGGATTTCGTTAAAATCTCCATCCCGCCCAAATTCAATTTCCTTGACAAAATAATAGCGCACCGCATCAGAACCGTAACGTCCGATCAAGGCAAAAGGATCGAGGGTATTTCCCAGACTTTTACCCATTTTCTGACCGTCTTTGGTGAGGAACCCGTGAGCGAATACTTTTTCTGGTAGAGGTAATCCTGCTGAAAATAACATGGCAGGCCAGTAAACGGTGTGGAAACGCAGAATATCTTTGCCGATCGAGTGCAGATTTATGGGCCACCATTGAGAGAGGGCATTTTCTAAGGTTGGTTCTTGTTCTGGTTCCAGTAAGGCGGTAATGTAAGCCAGCGGCGCTTCAAACCAGACATAAATTGTGTGTTCCTGATCGCCCGGAAAAGGGAACCCCCACTCCACATTAACGCGAGAGATAGATAAATCTTTGAGACCCTGCTTGACGAAATTTACTACTTCGTTACGACGAGATTCTGGCTGGATAAAGTCAGGTCTTTGAGTGTAGAGATCTTCTAGTTGTTGTTGGTATTTCGATAGGCGGAAAAAATAATTTTCTTCGTCTCGCCACTCGGCTTGTTTATTAGTGTGGATTGGACAATAACCACCCTCCAACAATTCTCGTTTTTCTTTGAATTCTTCGCAACCGACACAGTACCAACCTTGCTTGCGATCGAGGTAAATATCTCCTTTATCCCAAACTCGCTGCAAAAATTCTTCGACGATCGCCTGATGACGCGGTGAAGTAGTGCGGCTAAAGCGATCGTATTGAATGTTGAGTTTCTCCCAGAGGTCATGAAAACTGGCAACTATGCGATCGCAGTGTTCTTGAGGGGCTAATCCTTTCGTCTCGGCTGTGCGCTGTATTTTTTGTCCGTGTTCGTCAGTCCCGGTGACGAACAAGACAGAATGTCCCTGTAACCGCTTAAAACGAGCAGTTACATCGGCCGCTATGGTAGTGTAGGCACTACCTACATGGGGTATATCATTGACGTAGTATAGCGGTGTGGTTATAGCAAATTTAGGGTTATTGGTTTGATATTGACTCATTTAACAAAAAAGAAATATTAAATTTGACCCCGATCGCCACTCTATTTTTGACCTAGGGCTTTGAGTTATCATTCTAGTTGCTATTTTGGCTAATTAATTTTTTCCTACTGGGGTTATTTATGGGAATTTTTATGCATTTTTTTAATAATAAATTAAGCTATGATTAATATTTCTTAAAAAAACAATTGATTATGGTAAACACTGAGTTCAATTTTAATGTATGTTTTCTCAACCATCAGTTCTAGTTTCTCAAACCCTATTAAGGGCAATGGGAATGCAGATGTTCGTTTACTATCGAGACCGCATTCCTCAAGATACAGCGACGATCGTGATCAGCAATCATCGCAGCTTTATGGATGCCTTAGTGCTGATGGTAGCTTTGGAGCGTACTGTTCGCATCGCCTGCCATCACTATATGGGTCAAGTGCCAGTGCTGCGAGAAATGGTTCACCTGCTAGGTTGTTTTCCTTTGGAAAAACCAGGTAAACGACAACAGCACTTTTTTAAGCAAGCAATGGAGTTACTAACAACTCAGCAATGGGTAGGGCTATTTCCCGAAGGAGGTCTACCGATGGTTGAGTTAACTCAACCCACAGAAGTAGGCAAGTTTCAGCGCGGATTTGCCCATTTAGCATTGAGAACATCTTTGCCCAATGTAGCAGTGTTACCTGTAGCGATCGCTTCCGTAGAAGAAACAGTTACTAAGACCTTGCCCTTAAAATTTCTCCACTTGTTAGACCCTTCAGAACCGCTATTCGATCGCCCCGGCTTACATCCAGTAGTGATTTACAATCGTGCCAATGTTTCGATCGGTCGTCCCTACTGGATTACCGCTCAACACCGAGAACAGTATCGAGGAAAAGGTGCGAAACAGGTCATAGAAGATTTAACTTCATATTGTCAGCACGAAATTGCTACCTTAGTCGATCGGGGGTGTAATTAGAGGGAACTATGTAAATGTAGCTGCTAGGCTTTTAAGAGAGGGGAGGGAGGTCAGAGGTCAGAGGTCAGAAGTTAGAGACAGCAAACAGCTAATAATTGCTATGCCAAAAATTTTTAAAAATATCAGTTTTTTGACACCAAAACCGCGTCAGCCTAATCGCCCGCTGTTTGTATTTTTACCGGGTATGGACGGCACGGGTAAATTGCTTCACCCTCAAATTGATAGCTTGGAGAAAGTTTTCGATCTTCGCTGCTTGGCAATTCCGCCAGACGATTTAAGTGACTGGGATAAACTTTCCCACCAGGTTGTAAATTTAATTGAGGCGGAACTAGAAAGAAAATCCCAGCAGTGCGTTTATTTGTGCGGCGAATCTTTTGGCGGCTGTTTAGCATTAGCAGTGGCTAGGCGATCGCCCCAGTTGTTCGAACGGATTATTCTGATCAATCCAGCATCCTCTTTTGTGAGAAGACCTTTACTGAGTTGGGGAGCGCCATTTGTTGGCTGGATGCCGCAATGGGTTTATCAAGGATCTACCCTGGGATTGTTACCTTTTTTAGCCGATTCCGAAAGAGTTGACAATAGAAATCTGCTAGCTTTGTTAAATGCTATGAAGTCTGTATCCCCACAAACTGCTTCTTGGCGACTGTCCTTACTCAAAGATTTTATTTTGGAAGAATACTGTTGGCGCTTTCTGACTCAACCAGTGCTGATCCTAGCTAGTAGTGTCGATCGATTATTGCCCTCTGTAGAGGAAGCTGAGCGTTTAGTCAATATTCTGCCTCAGGCTCAAATGGTTAGGCTACCCTCAAGCGGTCATACTTGCCTGTTAGAAAAAGATATTAATCTTTATGAAATTATTAAAGCCGAGAATTTTCTTCAAATCGGTCTTTCTCAGAGAGGTTTTGGAGCTGTTGCTTGAGGTAAAACCCTATCCCTCTCTCCCCGTTAACCTCAACCAACCAATTCTATGTTGACCAGCTTACCTGTTGCCTATCTTCACCAATCAATTTACAAATAAAATTAGGACTGCCATAACGGAGATCCCGAATTAAATAGTTCGGTTTTACTATTACAGGAAAATAACTATTACCGCTACGATCTTGTATATCAGGGAAGATGAGAGCAAACTGCAGCTCCTAGTTTATTCTGCCCTCTGCCTCCCGCCTTGTCGCAAAGCGACTTGATCTTTTGTCACTTGCTGTTTGAGGGAGTTGATTGGTGCCTAATTGGTTATTACAAACACTGAGCGATATTTTCAATCGCCAACAAGAGACTGAATCCTCTGGCTACGTACTAAAGAGGGAACAGATGAGCCAAAATCCCAGTGTTGGTAAGACCAGAGCCAAGGGAAAAGCTCAAGGAGAATGGTTTGGTGCGATCGCGGCTTTAGAACATTTACTCTTAGGCATCGTTAACGATCGCCCTTCAGACAAGCAATGCGATCGGGGACTGATTTTATCGGGACCTGCTCCCATTTTGAGCCATCCTGCCTTAGTTTATCGCTTTCAAACAGGAATTTTTACCTCGGAAGCATTTAAGAATCTAGCGCTGATGCCTTGTCAGCTACCAGGAACGCAACTAGTCCCAGCCAAAGAAGTTGCCTCTCCCATTGCCGAACTCCCTCTATTACCTAAAGATCCGATTGCTGAGGAACTATTTTGTCTGATCTTCACTTCTAGTTTTGGTTTGGTGATGGTCTTGGGTGAAGACGATCGAGGGATGCCAGCCTTTCAATTTTCCTTTGAACCAGAAATCATCGAACAAGCTTGGCAAACTCTGCGATCGCGCTTATTGTTGGTTAACCACCATCAACTCAATCAGCTGGATAACCTAGTCGAGCAATTTGCGCCAGTACCTCCTGACTATCGCCTCGTGATGAATTTTAGCCGTCAGTTGCTGAAAAATTTACCGGACCCATCTGCCTTAGAAACTAGGAAAACTCGCTATATCGAGACTGCTTCTTCAACTATTTCCAGTGAGAAAATTGCTAAGGTCGTTAAATTATCCAACCAGAAGGCAAAACGGCAAAAAGCTTCTGCTAAACATCGCGATTTTCCAGACCGGCAGTTAGGATTAGTAGACTCTGTTGTTGCTGAACAGCCAGAAGTAGAACTACTACAAGCTTTAACTCACGAAATTCGCACTCCTCTAACTACAATTCGCACTTTAACGCGACTGCTGCTAAAACGCCGCTGTCATCTAACTCCCAAGGCGATCGAGCGTCTGGAACTAATTGACCAAGAGTGTACCGAGCAAATTAACCGCATGGAGCTAATTTTCCGCGCTGCAGAATTAGAAACTACCCCTGTTAAACAAAAACGAGTGCAGCTAATCCCGATTTCTTTGGAGCAAGTTTTACAACGGAGTATACCGCGTTGGAAAAAACAGGCACAACGACGTAATGTGATGCTTGATTTTATCTTGCCGAAAAAGCTACCCCAAGTAATTAGCGATCCGGGGATGTTAGACCAAGTTCTCACTGGTTTGATGGAGAATGTAACTAAAAGTTTGCCAAGTGGAGGACAAGTTCGAGTTCAGGTAACTAACGCTGGCAATCAGCTCAAACTGCAACTTGTTTCCAAATGTACTAGACAGAGCAACCCACTTAAGTCTATTGGTCAGTTACTTATGTTTCAACCGGAAACTGGCAGCCTCAGTCTCAATCTAGAAGTAACCAAAAATCTATTTCACGTCTTAGGGGGCAAATTAATTGTACGAAATAGACCTAAACAGGGCGAAGTGCTGACTATTTTCCTTCCCTTGGACAATCTCCACACTCAGAGATTGAGCTAGCACCGTTTCTTTAGAGGGAGAGGGGAAGTGTGGAGAAGAACAAACAGCAATCAACAATCAACCATCAGCTAATTAAAAACAATTGGTAGTAAAACTTTGAAAGTCGATCCTCTACCTACTTGGCTGAATAGGGAGATTTTACCATTACAGCGCTGGAGGATTTGCTTAACGACGGTTAAGCCTAAGCCAGCGCCAGGAGTTTCTTGATTGCTAGCATTTTTGCCTTGATAGAAGGGGTCAAATATTTTGGGGAAGTCGCTATTATCAATTCCTACACCAGTGTCGCTAACAACTATTTCCACATTGTCATCTTGTACGGAAGCAATAACTGAAACCCGACCATTAGCAGGGGTAAATTTGAGGCTGTTATTGAGTAAATGGAGGAGAATTTGCCTCAGCCAGTTGCTGGGACAAGATACAGCAGGCAAACTGGGAGGGATGGTGTATCCTAGCCTGACACCTCGTTCGGTGGCAAGGGGTTGATAGGTGCTGACAATGCCTGGGATTAAGTCTTCAAGCTTAACAGACTGGAGGGATGCTCCTTCGGAGGAGGGGTCTAATTGTAGTAATTCTAGCAAACCATCAAGCAGCGATTTCTCGCGATCGGACTCTCGCTGGAGATGTTCTAAATAATTTAGATAACGCTCGCGTTGATTTTTTTTAGAGGGCTGGATAGACTCTAACAGACGTAAAGCAGTTTTCCTGTTGGTTAGAGAGGGTTGTAGTTTGCTGACCAAAAGACCGAGCAGCTTAGCCTGAAAATCAGCTGTGGATGCTTTGGAAGTAGTGGCAGTAGTTTCTGCTAATGTCGTTTTCGAGCTTGGGTTAGATTCTTCGGCTTGTATTAGTTGGGTTTGTTTGAGCAATAAGTTTGTCAGTAGTGCTGAATCAACGGAGTCGGGAAAAGTAAATTCCATCTCGGCGAGGGATTCCTGGGAAAGAGGATCGGCGATCGCTTGTTTAATTGCTGCTAAAACTTGTTTAATCTCAGAAGACTCGAAGGTACATACCATTTTGAACTGGTTTTTTTTCGGCATTCTTTGCTGCTGAGCAAGCATAAGAGTGCAAAATTGAGCTGATAAAATTACTAAAAAGTATTCCCGTTCTAAACCAGAATTTGCTTCTAGCTCAACGGGAATTATCTTAGATGAGGATTGGGAAGACGCTGAAGGCGATCGCCTCAATGAGGATAAGGTATCGATGTTACCTTGAGTATTGCAAAGGTAAATCAAATCGCTATGTCCTTGCTGCTGATATTGCTTAATTACCTCGCTCCAGCCGTCAGTAGGTGGCAATTTCACCCAAATCGTCGTTGCTAATTGCTGTTCGCTCAGAAGCTCGATCGAACTCCTGACCAAGGATTTGATTGTAGCAGCGCTGATCAGTAAGCTTTGAGCAGGGGGATTAAATTCTTGAGTTATTTGATACAAAGACACTTCTGATGTATGTGGCAGATTCTTCAAATTTTAAATATAGAGTAATTTTGGCTTGACTAGAATTTATAATCAATCTAGGATCTGTCTGTAAATAATTGGTGAAGACAGTTGATTGTCGATTGTCGATTGCTATTTGTTATTCTCTCCCTTGTCCCCCACACTCCCCCTCTTGTCTCCCTTGTTTGCTCTGTCTCCCTCTCACCCTCTGTGCCACTCTCCCTCACTCTCCCAATCAAAAAATTTTCTACTTTGCTTTCCAAGCCTAATGCTTATGTTGATAAGCTTGATAAACTCCCTGCACATTGTACCAGTTGAGAAAAATACGGGAAATTTGTATCGCAAGTTCGTACTTACCACGATCGATTAACCACTGCAATAAAGGTGCCATTGTCCGTTCGTTGAGCCTGCCGCCAATAGAAAGAATACCCCATAATAGGCGATGCAGCCAAGTCATCTGAATCATCATCCTTACTTCCCAGATAGGATGTTTTTGATAGAAGAGAACACCCATGCGTCCCCGCTGGATTTCTTTTTCAATCAGAGCGGGGATTTGCTCTAAACTGAAGGGAGGATGCCAGTGGTAGCCAACAGCAGCAGGGCATTTAATTAGTTTGAGTCCGAGTTTTTTCAGACGCACCCCTAGTTCTAAATCCTCCCAACCATAGAGTTGAAAGCTGGTGTCGAATAGTCCTGCTTGTTCGAGCCATTTACGAGCGATCGCCACATTTCCGGTAGCAAAATAAGCTGCGGAGAAATCGGTAATTTTATAGGGTTCGGAAGTGGGATTGTCGAAGTTAGAGGTATTTACTACCCAGCCGTAGGTAAACAGGCGATCGCTGTCGAGCTTTTTTTCTGCTTCTAGCAATTTATCAGCATGAGCCTGAAGGAAATTTTCAGTGACAACTAAATCGCTATCAATGAAAATGATCGTATCGCCTTTTGCCGCCTCTACTCCCAAATTTCTCGCCGCAGCAGGACCTTGATGTTCTTGAGAGTGCGATCGCACGTGGGAAAATTCTTCCTTACTTGCTGCTAACCACTCCAAAGTTCCGTCGGTGGAACCGTCATCTACTACAATCACTTCATAACCACTAACTTTAGCGTCTCTCAAGCACTGGTTTTCCAAAGCTCTCAGACACTTCTCTAAAATGGGTTTGCGGTTATAGGTAGGAATAATAACGCTAAAAAACACAGCCATAGTAATACTATTTAATTCGTAAATTAACTGGTGAAGAACAGGTGTTAGCTAATTGCTTCTCTTTCGTTCTTCCTTGTCCCCTTGTCTCCCTTGTCTCCCTTGTCTCCCTTGTCTCCCCCTCTCCCTCTCACCCCTCACTCGTTACTCGTTACTCGTTACTCGTTACTTCATTTTCTCCAGTAACTGGCGAATCACGTTCCCATCTTTAGCATTAGGAAGTATTGCCAAATAAAATTCTAAATCCTGGGACGCTTTTTTCCACTCAGATAACTGATAGTGAACCAGACCTCTATCTCTGAGTTCCTTGGGGTTTTGAGGAAATAGCATTAAAATTCCTTCAATAGTTGCTAAAGCTCGAGTAAATTGCTGGCGATTAATGTATATGTATTTCAAATTAGTCAGCATTCTTGCTAAGATTTGCCTGTTACTAACTGGTGCTAAAAAACGCTTATCGAGCTTTACTGTTTGCTGATAAATTTCGCTGAGTTTATCTTCACAATCCTGCTCGAACAATACTTCGCCGCAATTAAAAGCATCGACAAAAATAGCTGCATCTTCAAAGTTTGGACGAATGAGAAAATGTCCTGGCATTCCAATTCCTACCATAGGAAAATCAAGACGCTGGGCAATTTCTAGATAGACTACAGATAGGGTAAGGGGAATACCAGTGCGTCGATCGATGACCTCATTGAGAAAGCTATTGCTAGGATTATAGTAATCGCTAGTATTTCCCTGGAAGCCTAAATCGTCAAAAAGATATTGATTGATAGTTTTGATTACTTTGAGAGGATAGGGAGTTGCGGGCAAGAGTTCCTTGATTTCTTCTGCCATTGTATCGAGAGCATTGAGATATTCCTCTGGATCTAGGTCGGGATATTCTACTTGAGCGTAATAGAGAGCAGCTTTAGCTAGATTAATTTGCTCGTCTGGTCGATCGATTTCCTGGTAAAATTTTTGCCACCCAAGGGGAAAGTCCATAATATTGAAAAAAATTCGAGAGTATTTGATTAATGTCTGGATTTCGCAGCAGTTGTCCTAAGGAACAGGACATAGGAAACAGAGGACAGTAAACTTTTCCGTAGCCTGTCTATTGTAGAAATACTTGTGGAAGAGGTCTCCTAGAATAAGTCATTTTCCAGTATTACTATTTCAATTTACTATCTATCATTTTGATATTTGACAATAAGATATACCTTAGCAGATCGCCCTCATGACGTTGTCTATTCTAAATTAAACTAGGGCTTATTACTAACTCTATGGCAACTATAATTAAGTGGTTTTTAGAAATATCCTGGCTACCAACTTAAGCCGGGACGAGAGAAATGAGGATGATGTAAAGTGAGAATCAGTTGTGTTTCGTGGCAGCTTGCCCTGTGCGTCGTTAATGAAAAACGGAATTAACATCATCGAAAACTTGGAAGTGAGCCAGTTACTTAAAGACGAAGTATATGAGTTTTTATTTGTGTTTGCGCCTCTCAAGATTCAAGGAGGCACTGATTGAGCAGCTAACCCCCTCGCTATCTACTGACGGTAGTTTAAATCCAAAAGCATTTAGATAGTGCGATCGCTCAGAACAATTGGTATGAATACTCTACCAAAGGCTAAGTATCCATTTCTTTTTGTTTAATTTGTCTTGAACAGAATCTATCAGTCCGTAATACTCAGGATTGTTGGCATCAAGTAAATTGGCTTTTTGATAAGCATCTAAGGCTTGTTGATAATCCCGCGATTGTTCGTAGCACAAGCCTATATTTTTCCAATATTCAGGATTATTAGGTTCTATATCTAATGCTTTTTGATAAGCATCTAGAGCTTGCTTATAACGCTTTAACTGCTGTAGACAAAAGGCATAACTAGACCAAGCAAGATGATTTTCAGATTCGAGTTCTATAGCCCTTTTGTTAGCATCTATGGCTTTTTTATAGCGACCTAGAGCGATTAGTGTATAAGCTAAATTAGTCCAGATTGATACATCGTTTGGTTCTAGCTGACTGGCGTTTTGAAAGGCAACTAAGGCTTCTTCGTAACGCCCTATTTCTAGTAAACACGCTCCCAGATTGTGCCAGTAAATGTAAACATTTTCCTCAATTTCAATAGCTTTTTGATAAAAATTAACCGCACCTTCATATCGTCCTATTTCTCTTAATGCTTCGGCTTTTTGATAATATTTAGTGGCAGTGGAGCTCTCAAACAAATTACTAACAGTGAATTTGACGACTTTTTCTATATTTTTAGCCCAAATAAACATATTTACTGTCTTAAATTAGTGAACTAAATCAAACAATTTAGATTTAATGACTTAAAAATCAGCTTTGCTGTTATCTAGCAACGATAGCCTACCATATTTCTATTTTGGGCTTGATAGCTGAAAAAGTCATTAAAAGTTATGATAAGTTTTATAAGTTGGCTAATCCAAGTTTATCCTAAATTAAGGAGCAAGCATAATTTTCCAGAACAAGTGGTTTTAGGTATTCATTCGCTTGGTCTGGCAGTAAAATACTATACCAATTCCAAAAAATACTGCTACACATCAATTATCTGAATCTGTTACCCGTTGCCAGATTAGATATTCCCTTTCTTAATCGAAGTGTAACAATCTTCAATAGAATTGGTATTAATCTAATTGTAACAAAGTTTAAGATATTCTGAAAGCCTTTGCTCGCAGTAATCTTAACAACTAGAGAAAATTTAAGCTGGGCGCGGGAAGTCCACTGGCTTCCAACCTAGCTAGAGCATCGATTCAGTAATCAAGAGTAATTATTTAGAAGCCTAATTTATTAGTTGAATATTTACGTAAATTTTCTGAGAGTATGTTTGTTTGATTTAAGTACAAAATCTGTATCCTAAATAGGACTGCTATATGAGAAAGCTATACTTTCTGCTTCCTGGAACAACGCGGAAATTCGGTGGTGGTGGACTCTGGGCTGAACTAAAAATTCTCAACCTAGCTCAAAAAATTTGTCCTGCTGAAATTGTTACCTATCGACAGCAAGAATCCAATTGTCCATTTTTAGCAGATGTTCTCAAGCAATCGAATTTAGAAGAGTGCATTTTTATTCTCAGTTGGGGCTTTGATGTGCCAAAACTGGTTAAAAAGCTTAAACCTTACAATCTCATCTACCACGCTCATAGTGCTGGTTATAGATTCAGCTTACCGCCCGATATTCCCATCATTACGGTGAGTCGCAATACAATGGGATACTGGGGACAAAAATCGCCTAATGCACTCATCTACTACTTACCCAATCAAATTGGCGATGAGTTTTGTCACCTCGATAAGCCAAGGGATATTGACGTTTTGGTTCAAGCTCGCAAATCTTCCGAATATTTGCTCGAGCAATTGGTTCCAATGCTGCAAACGCAATGTCGAGTCGAACTTCTGGACAATTATGTTGAGGACTTGGCGGGACTATTCAATCGTGCGAAGATTTACCTCTATGACTCCGCTGAGTATTGGGCAGTGAGTGGAGTAACCGAGGGATTTGGGCTGCCGCCGCTGGAAGCACTCGCCTGCGGCTGTCAGGTATTTTCCAGCGTTAATAGTGCGCTAGCAGACTATCTCGATCCTGGGTTTAATTGCCACAAGATTGCTGGATATTCTAGGGAGTATGACGTTAAACGCATTCTAGCAGTCTTAAATTCGCCTGAGCCTAGGGATTTACCCGACTCATTCTTGGCAGAGTATCGTGCTGAAAACCTGGTGAAGCGATTGCAAATTATTCTCAGGGAAATTAATGCCTTTTTCGATCGCCCTCAGCTTCTAGAGTCCAAGATTGAAGGACTGAGTGGGTGGCGAATGGGGAAGTTGTGGGTGAAGCGATCACTAGCTAAGGCGGGAAAAAAGTTGAATTTACCTTGAGCTAGAGAGATGCGATCGCAATTTACAAATCAAATAGTATTGCTATATTGCACAAGCCAATTAGATTAACTTCGAGAAATACTAGGTGCAACCCCCCTTTCTACAGCCTGTCTAAACGGTTCTACTTGTTCGTTGTAGTCGATAGGAAGTACTGCGACAACATTTTCATGTGGGCGAGGAATAATTACCCAAGTTTCAAGAGTCGCACCCTCGGTACGTTTAACCGCTTCTATGCCAGCGTCCATTGCAGTTTTTACTTCTGAGACATCTCCTCGCACATTCAGGGTAAAGCGGGCGCTTCCAGCCCTGATATAACCGACTATCGTAATTCTGCCAGCTTTGACCATTGCATCTGCTGCCGCTAGTATACCAGGAAAGCCTTTTGTTTCGATCGAGCCAATTGCAGGTTGAGCGGGCATTACTTATCTCCTAAACTTGAATATCACCAAACTATAAATATATAGTCTAATTAAGGGCAAACAGCTACAAGTTTCAAGCGCGAAACTCTTCCACCTCTTCTGTATAATCGACAGGCAATACAGCAAGAACGTTTTCAGGAGGATTGGGGACAATATAGTAGCTATCCACCTCACCACCATAAGTATTTTCTGCTGCTTCTAGTCCTGCTGCAACTGCAGGTTTTACCTCTGAGATGCTACCTCGGACCGCAACAACGAAATTCGCTCTTTCTGCCTTATCGAAATAAACTAGGGTAACTCGACCCCCCTTAACCATAGCATCTGCTGCAGCTAAAACTGCTGGAAAACCTACTGTCTGAATCACACCAACTGCCATTGGCATGGCTAACCTCCTCAAGTGAATTACTCGATGCTAACTTTCCGAGTATAGCGTGGGCTTATGGTTAGTCCAAAGTTAATCGACTAGTAGTATCTCAATTTTGACTGTTAACTTTTACCTCAATTCATGAGATAGAAGTTGCAGTTACATTTATTAATCATTAACTAAAATAATAATAAAGAAAATAACTGAAAATTAAAAAAATTTTGTTTTGTTAAGATTTATACCCAAGAGCAGAAAAAATAGTACTTAACCTAGTAGATAAGTGTGGTACATATCGTAGTAGGTTTTTTAAGCCAAACTTTTGTTATCGTTCTTGGGGAAAAACAATGAAAAATATTTCTCGAACTCTAGCGAGAAGAAAATTGTTGCAATTTGGTGCAGCAACTATAGGAACAGTAGCATTAACCAAAGCTATGGGAGCTGCATCGAATCCCGTTCAAGCAAATGAAGAAAATGTCCTTCGAGCTTACACTAAGCTCGACTTGACTCCTGACAAAGCTTTAGAAGCATTAATGGAGGGGAATAAAAGATTTGTTGACAACAAGCGTAAAAATCCTAACCAAGATTTTGTCCGTGTAACAGAACTTACAGAAGGTCAAAATCCCTTTGCTTGTATTCTTAGCTGTGCTGATTCGAGAGTGAGCGTAGAGATTATCTTCGATCGAGGTTTGGGAGATTTATTTGTAGTACGCGACGCTGGTAACATTGCTACACCGGAAGAAATTGGTAGCCTTGAATATGGCACTCTATTATTAGGCTCAAAAGTCCTCATGGTACTAGGTCATGAAAGATGTGGCGCTATCCAAGCAACTTTAGCGAGTAAACCACTTCCCGGTCAAATTGGCAGTATAGTAGAAGCCATTAAACCAGCAGTAGAAAGGGCGGGAAACAAACCAGGCGATCAGGTGCAAAATATCGTCAAAGAAAATATTATGCTTCAAATTGAAAGATTACATGCTTCTGAAATCATTTCCCAATTAGTCCAGGAAGGAAAGTTAAAGGTTGTCGGCGCTTACTACGATCTAGACACTGGTTTAGTGCATCTAGTCTAAGTAAGAAACACTTTCATAAGATCGAGCCTTAATTACCTTGATCAACTCAATCTCTCTACTAATCATCTCAGATCAAAGTTGATATATTACAGGACTTTGGTGATTTTTGCCGCTGAAAACAGCTAAAAGCCTGCCTAGATAAAGTAAATAAACTGATGGTGGTCAAATAAAACCAAATTACGGTAAATTCGGAGTTAAGGTATTGCAAAACCGAAACAATTGAGCGATATATCAGGCTTTTAGAACCTTGGACTCTACTTTTCGCCAAAGTCCTGTTATTATTTTTTCAATGCCATACTATATAGGTTTGAATTGCTTTAACCTATAATTGCAGACTTAACCTTGAGGCTTAAGTGATTTAAGTCACTATTATTAGGAGAAATTATCACAACTATTAAATTCAACAAATTTGCATGAAAAATCGGGATTGGTTAGTTACGCAAGATGGTAACTGTATAGCCTGTGAATCTTACAGAGATTGGGATTTATTAAGAAACGAGTATCGACTGTATCGATTTCTGAGTGAAGTAGAAGATGTGGTGAATGTGGCGCAACAACAGGGAGAGACGCAAGCAGTTTTTCTGCCACAATTGCGTAAGTTAGTGCGCCAACTGATTCTCAATTCCTACTGGGTTAAAACTCAATCTCCCGAACCTAACCCGACAACAGGGACTTCGATCTTACTTCTTTACGAAGAATTAGGTTTTCCGATGACAGTACAGACCGAAACTATGTTACCGGGTGCAGATTCTCCCATTCATAATCACGGAACTTGGGGTGTGGTAGCAGTTTTGCGAGGACAGCAAAAAAATACTTTTTGGAAGCGATCGTCCAAATTAGAAGCTAGCGGAAACGGTGCGCCTACTAGTGAATTTCCAGACAAAATTGAACTAGTTGGAGAAAAAATATTACAACCAGGAGAGATTATTAGCTTTACCAGCGACGCAATTCATGCTATTGAAGCAGTGGGAGACGAAGCAACAGTTACTTTTAATCTTTATGGCGAAACTGACGCAAATAACCGATTTCAGTTCGATGTAGTGAACCACAAAGCGAAACATTTTTAGCAACCCTCGCCCGAATCTCTCTTTTCTAAGGAAAGAATTAGTGAAATCGAGCGGAAAAACCATGAATAACAAGCAGCATACCAACTTTCTTAGCTCGATCGTCTATGCTCAAGATCTGTGGGATTTTCTCCAACAAGCATCTGTACAACCCTGGATGGGGATTTATCTAAAAATTTTGTCCCTAATTTCTGCTTATGCGGCACTGATTCACTTAGCAAATATAGCAGGATTAGGAGAAAAACCTTGGCTAGAAACTCCTTTAACCTGGAGAATTGGGGATATTATTTACGGCACTTTGGATATAGTTTGTTGGCTTGGTTTGTGGCAGCAAAAGATTTGGGCTATTATTGCTTGGCTAATGGGAATCTTATCTCAGTTAGTTATCTACACTTTATTTATCGATTATTTTGCTTTTACGATAGAACAAAGACAAACTATTAACGCTCTTTTAGGGACCGAGGCAATTTTGCTATCTATATTTTTCAGTTTATTAGTTCTCAAAAAGTAATCGCGCCAATCAAGCAGTCAATTAGTTGATTTCCCTTGCTACCTTTAAGGTAATATAACTAAAAGTCTTTATCGCGGTGGCGATCGAGTTGCTAAAAAATATCTTTAATAAGACTTCTAAGGATTCCCAGGGAGTGTCGCTACGTCTGGTACTCTTGCTACCCTTTCTAGTGC
>JBFRWL010000401.1:0-4978 GCA_051439565.1 Prochloraceae cyanobacterium | reverse complement strand
AGTTTGATTTTCTTTTGATTCATCATCTAGCGATCGCTATTAGCTTTAAATTCTTGAAGTAGTTTGTTTAAATAAGGCAGCAAAATCTTTAGTGATCTCTGAAGATGGCATATGTCTAATTCAAAATCAATATCTTGTATAGCTTTGGTCTGATTCATCTTGGCAATAAGCATCCGCCGTATCAATTAGCGTCACGCCTAAATCAAGAGCTTTATGAATGACAGCGATCGCTTCTGCCTCTGAAGGACGACCTGTCAGGGATAGAGGCATTCCACCTAACCCAATGGCACTAATTTTGAGGTCTTGACCTAATTGTTTATATTTCATGGTTTTGAGTCTAATTATAAGGATTGGAAGGCAAATAATAGTAGAGTTTTCCAAAAATGCTTAAATAACAAGAAAAACTATTCAGTAAAACTACTTAAAATACTGTAATAATTGTCAATAGTAGAATCAGTAATTACACGTAAAATTTAGCTTTTTTGACGTATAATAAAGCTAAATTTCGGAATAATTGGTGTTTTCCTCACAAAATCCTCAACTTTCTTCTTTAAATTAAAAATTGTCCTGAATCAGTGAAAAGTAGATTCAAATGAAGAATCTAAGATTAAGTTCTACTGCTTCGAAAGTAGTACTGAAGGTCTTGGCTCTCAATGCTCTAACCCTGAGCATTCCCTGTATGTATTATGGCTGGGACATTTCGGATGTGGGGGGTGTATTTCTTTGATAAAAGACAATCTCGTTTATCAGGAACTGGCAAAAATTTTGGACATTCGCCAACAAAATATTGTGCTGCGTCGAGGTCGCAAATACCTGCGCGAGATTTCAGTGCCTAATGATGGGGTTAACTTTAGCTTGCCAGAGAAGGTAGGGAGAGAAACTCGTTTCAGTGGTGCCTTGGTCGCGGATTTTCAGCACAAAAGAGATGCTGTTGCCAATTAACACTGATTATGACCAGCCCAGAACGGCTTGGGTCACAATTGACAATGAACTGTATAAAGCAGGAGATGTCTTGAAATGTATTTACTCGACAGATGCGGCGCAGATTGGTCAGTCAGTGACGGTTGAAGCGCGGAATGGGAAAGCCATGTTGATTAGAGTTCCGGTAGTAGGCTTTGTTATTTTTGAGTGAGATCGAGATTGGCATACTCCTGGATTTTTCATAATTCCTTGAAACTTCAAACCGGATTAATTGTCGAAAATACAAAATTGTAAGGTATGGCTATGACAATCGACCGTGCTATTAGTCAAAAACTGAGAGGACTGGGATAAAGACTTTCTGGGCATTTCCAGAGAAAAATTTGGCAACAAAGAGCGAGAAGATCGCAATTTAGTAAACTTGTCATCTAGCACTGGCTCCTCCTTGCTTCTCTTCCACTGTCCTAAATTTCAGATTCAATTAAGCAAGTAGTAGGAGGTTCAACTTTTATGAACATGACACAAGTGGTTTCTTTAACAACTGTTATTCCATTGCTTTTGCTGATAATTACGATTGTGATTGGGTGGTGGCGATCGCGCTTACAGAGATTGCGCTCTGTCCGTCCCAAGCTCGATCCTCGCTTATCGTTTCTCTTAAGGTTGTCGAAAAGAGAGCTTAGGAACCTCAAAAAGCAGGAAAACCAAAGTATCAGACAACTATCTGAGGAAATTCAGCAAGCACGTAGAGCGATCGAACAAGAACCAGAAGTTACACCAGATTCGGACAGTGTCCTCAGACTTCGAGAGTTGGAAAATCAGCAATTTGCGCCACTTACGACAGGAATTTATCTACCAGAGCTATTGGAGGAATATCCGCAATATTTGGAGTTTAGAGAGCCTTATATCTCGGCATTTATCTCGTCAGATGCCAGTGTTGAAGATCTGGTAAACCTTGGAGTGAAAGTGCGCTGTCAGTCAGGTGATATCTTCACAGCCTATATCCCCTTGTCCGCGATCCCCCGGCTTGAAGATTCTCCAGCTATTCGCTTCATTAAACTAGCACGTCCTCTCTTTCCAGACCTCGATCAGGCGGTACCCTATGCTCAAATTGATCAGCTGCATGCAGCCGTTCCTCCCCCTCCTCTCGATGGAAGTGGCGTGATTGTAGGCATAGTGGATCCTCAGGCGCTTGACATCTACCATCCAGATTTTCGTACCGCCACGGGCTCAACTCGGGTTCTTTTCCTATGGGATCAAACATTAGATCCTAAAGGCACAGAAACAGGGCCACCACCGGGGCTCGGTGAGATCAGTTCCACTTATGGTGTTGAGTACGATCGTGCCACCATTGATAGCGAACTTAATAATTACAATCCGTCTCTAAAAAATGCCTACCAAACAGTTAGACACAAGCCCTTTGGCTATCCGAACGATCCGGAAAGTGGTGAACACGGTACTCTTGTAGCTGGGATTGCTGTAGGCAATGGTTTAGGTCAGGGGGGTACTTTTACAGGGGCAGCACCAGCTGCGGATATTGTGTTTGTTAAAACAGAACGTATTGAATTTGAAGAGCGAGTTGGAGATGACACAGGTGCAGCTGATGCTTTCAAGTACATCTTTGCCAGAGCAGCCCAACTCTCACAACCCTGTGTCATCAACATGAGCAGCAGCGACAATCAAGGTCCTCATGACGGTTCTACTATGTTGGAAGACGTTTTAGACGATCTTTTATTAACACCAGGACGAGCTATTACTCTATCAGCAGGTAACTCTAACAATATGGGAAATCATGCAGCTGGTACCGTTAGGGAAGGTGACACAACCAGCCTGATTCTCAATTATAAGGAGGACGATTATCATATTTGTCGAAGCGATGCCATCGAAATTTGGTATGATGGACACGACAGCTTCTCGGTGACGGTCACAATTCCCACAATACCTGATGACCCGATCGGACCTCTCAAACCCGACGACAATCCACAAAGCAAAAAGCTAGACAGTAACCTTACAGTAGAGGTGAGCACACGACGCAGAGTTAATCTAACAACAGATAAAGATAAAGATCTACCAAATCTGAACAATTGCATCAGCATCATTATTAAACTTGAATCTTTCAGGGTCAAAGGTATTCCATCAGGAGACTGGATCATTGCCCTAACTGGCGACACTGTGATTAATGGCAACTTCCACGCCTGGCTTGATCGCAATAACTCGTATATTGCTAGATGGCAGAACTTCTTAAAAGAAGATGAAATGACTCTGGGAGTTCCGGCAACAGCACGCCGGGCGATTACAGTCGGCAACCACGATGTCACAGCTTCAATCCCCAATATCGATCCTAACAGCGGACGGGGTCCGACTCGCGATGGGCGCATCAAGCCGGAGATTGCCTCTGTGGGCGTTATTGAGATCGACCCGCAAGACCACCCATACAATAGCATTGGCGTGATGTCCCCGCGATCGCGCAACATGAACGAAGATAGCAACGGCGATCTTTACTATAGGAAGATAGGAACTAGCATATCTGCTCCTCTTGTAGCTGGTGCTTGCGCGCTTTTGTTCCAATGCCGGGGTGCAAATTTAACTTGGGCAAATCTCAAGCAAATTCTAGAAGACACTGCCTCAAAAAATGGGTTAGCTCCGGCTCCTCCCAACAACGCCTTTGGATTTGGCTTCATGCAAATGGCCAACGCCTGTGTTCAACCAGCAATGGACGTGGATGTTTGGCTGCGAGACTATGTAGGTGATACGGGTGTGGAACCTGGTCCTGGCTACGGTCAGAGTCCGGATATCGAAGTTTTGGATAAAGAAGGCAACATTATTCCTGTTCCAAATGCCACATATCATCCCACAAATCGCTATAACAACATTATTCGTGTGAAGGTACGTAATCGTGGCACACAAACAGCTCGTAACACTGAAGTTTACTTCTACTGGGCCGATCCCGCAACTTACATTCCTTTCCCCGAAGAATGGAAGTCTGATGGCATCTACACGGGCTCTCCTGATTTTCTCAATGAGGGCAATAAGATTGTGATCCCAGAGCTTGCCCCGGGAGAGGTCAAAGACGTTAAGTTTGCTTGGGCTCCTCCCGCACCTAGTAGTAGCTTGAACAGAGGTGACCATTTCTGTCTGTTAGTACGGTTAGAGAATGAAGCCGATCCATCGCAGATTGATAAGGGTGGTTGGAGCGTTATCGTAGCCAAGAACAACATTGCCCTCCATAATGTTTATGTAAAAGAACATCCTTCTATAGAGCGTGATATCGATTTTCGCTTCTATGTTATCGGCTCTCGCACTCAAGATAGTTTGCTTGTCCAAACCGATCTTATACAAGGACAGATAGAACTGAATCTGCCTATTCAAGCATTGCCATGGCGAGATATGAAGCTGCTCGCAAGACAAGCTCCATACTCTAACTGGATCTGGCGTGGCTTGCTAACTCTGCTGTATTTTTTGAGACAAGCCTTGACAACGCAACCTCTTGAACGAACTTACCTGCGAATTCAGCCGCGCCTCCCCTATGGCTTAGGGGGGAAAGATATGGATCCTCTAACCCAGGAACAATTAACCTTAAAAGGTACTGAAGTAAAGATGCGTACTGATATCCTGGGAGCTGATCGTATCGAAGTCCGCAATGGTATAGCAGCAATTCGAGCAACCATTAACGACAAACTATTCGTCCCACATGTTCACTTGGTTGAGGGAGCTAAGATGCCTGCCAACATTCGTTTAAGCAATGTCCAGATAGACGATCAACATCGCTTTGTGCATGTAACTCAACTATCAGGCGGTCAGGTTATGGGTACTGTTACCTTGGAGTTACGACCTGAGTAATGTGGGCATGGTTTAAATCAAGGTTACAAAACAAAAAGACATTGGCACATTGAAAACAGAAAGCGTAATACAGCATACTGAGAGGACAAAAATTATGGGATGGTTCAAATCAGGGTTACAAAACAAAAAGGTACTTGGTGAGTTGAAAATAGAAAGCGTAATACAGGATACTTAGAGGACGAAAATTATTCCTGAAACCGTGTGGAGAAGAATGAGTTACAAC
>JBFRWL010000400.1:0-2828 GCA_051439565.1 Prochloraceae cyanobacterium | reverse complement strand
CTTCTGTCCTCTGCCATCTGCCCTCCAATACCAACCGTTTTTAACTAGGTGCCAAATATGAGCTTCTGCTAGTCTTAACGACAACTTTTCTTAACCGAGCAATATTGGGGCTTCTGTATCTGTATATCTATCGTGAGCGATCGCCCATGAGCAAAATCATGCCAAACACCAAAACCACTCCCAGGGAAATCGATCTTAAAGACCCTCAATATTATTTCAATCGAGAGCTAAGCTGGTTAGAGTTTAATTATCGAGTACTGCAGGAAGCTTTAGATCCTCGGACACCGCTGCTAGAAAGCCTCAAGTTCATAGCAATTTTTAGCTCAAACCTAGATGAATTTTTCATGGTGCGAGTAGCAGGACTCAAGCAGCAACTAGAAGCAGGAGTAACGCAACTAAGCGCTGACGGTCGCACCCCAGCGGAACAACTACAAGCAATTAGCGATCGCCTGCATCCTTGGGTGAGAAAGCCAGATCGATTCTTTGAGTCTACCCTCAGACACAAATTAGCTGCCGAAGGTATCCATCTGCTTAATTACGTCGATCTCAATCAAGAACAGCGAACCTACCTGCAAAACTTTTTTGAGGAACAAATTTTCCCCGTCCTCACACCGCTAGCAGTTGACCCCAGTCATCCTTTCCCTTATATTTCTAACCTCAGTCTCAATCTTGCAGTAGTTGTTAAAGATCCCGATCGCGATAACGAACTATTTGCCCGTATTAAAATCCCTAAAGTTCTACCCCGCTTCGTAGCTTTGCCAGAAAAGTTACGACAACGCCAGGGTAAAAAAGTTTCTATTTGGACAGGCGTACTTTTAGAACAGGTGATTGCCCACAATCTCGAATCCTTGTTTCCCGGTATGAATATCCAAGAGTGCCATCCTTTCCGAGTCACCCGCAACGCTGACTTATCAGTAGAAGAAGACGAAGCAGATGACCTCATGCTAGCAATTGAAGAGGAACTCCGCAAACGACGTGTCGGCGGTTCGGCGGTGCGCTTGGAAATCCATGCTTCCATCTCAGAAAACGTGCGCTTGATGCTGATGCGAGAACTTTGTCTGCAGGAAAATGACGTTTATCAAGTAGAGGGTTTACTAGGACTGGGAAATTTAATGTCATTCATGAAATTACGACTTCCCCAACTCAAAGACAAACCCTGGACTCCTATAGTTCCGCCACGCGTGCAAAAGTATAAGGATGCTAGCATAACTAATCCCAACCCTCAAGAAGACGGGGAAGATCTTTTCGCCTTAATTCGTGATTCAGATTTGCTGGTTCACCACCCCTATCACTCCTTTGAAACAACAGTACAGCAATTCATCACTCAGGCGGCCCACGATCCGAAGGTGCTGGCAATTAAAATGACTCTTTATCGTACTTCTGGGGATTCGCCAATTGTCAAGGCTTTGATTGCTGCGGCAGAAAATGACAAGCAAGTGGTGGTGTTGGTAGAATTAAAAGCCCGTTTTGATGAAGAAAATAACATTATCTGGGCAAGAAAGTTAGAAAAAGCTGGGGTACACGTAGTCTATGGCTTAGTGGGGTTAAAAACTCACACCAAAATCGTTTTAGTCGTGCGTCAGGAAGAAGAACAAATTCGTCGCTACGTTCACGTTGGTACGGGGAACTACAATCCGAAAACGGCAAAATTGTACACGGATTTAGGACTGTTGAGCTGTGCTCCAGAATTAGGAGCCGATTTAACCGATTTATTTAATTTCTTGACAGGTTATTCCCGACAGAGAGCCTATCGCAAGCTCTTGGTTGCTCCCTTCAACTTGCGCGAACGCATGACTGCCATGATTCATCGGGAGGTTGAACATTGCCGCAATGGTAGCAGCGGTCGCATTGTTGCCAAAATGAACTCTTTGGTAGATCCAAAAATTATTACTACCCTTTATCAAGCTTCCCAGGCGGGGGTAAAAATTGACCTAATTGTCCGAGGAATTTGCTGTCTGCGTCCAGGTATTGAAGGAGTCAGCGACAATATCCGCGTCATCAGTATTATCGGTCGTTTTTTAGAACATTCTCGCATCTTTTACTTTCACAACAGTGGCAACGAGGAGGTTTACATCGGCAGTGCTGACTGGATGACTCGCAACCTCAGTCGGCGCGTAGAAGCAGTTACCCCAGTCCAAGATCCAGAGATTACCAAGGACTTACAAGAAATTCTCGGAATTATGCTGGCAGATAACCGACAAGCCTGGGAACTACAACCGGACGGTCAATACATTCAAAGACAACCAGCAGATCACAGTCGAGCCCAAAGTTCCCAGAATATTTTCATGGAAATGGCAGTGCAATCAATAGACTAATTGTCACTCACATTCGGCAACATTAAGTGTCCTAAGTTATTCTCAGAGAATAAGAATCAATTTTGCGGTCTTGAATTTAGACTATACCGTATAGTTTTACAGACGGGAGAGTTAGCTCTCCCGACGGGAAGCCCCACGTCCACACCCGAACTTGGTTGGCGTGGGATGAAAGTCGGGGCAGGGTTTATGCAATAAACCAGAAATCTTGTGCTACAATTATTTACAGCAAACCACATTTACTCTAAATGCTGCAAGTACTCAAAATAAGATTGTATCCCAATAACCAGCAGCAACAAGCCTTAAGCCAGTCTTTTGGTAATTGTCGCTGGCTTTGGAATTATTGTCTTAATTTGATCAATCAGACTTATATAGATACAGGGAAAGGTTTGTCGGGATACGAAGTCAAAAAACGAATCCCACAACTAAAAAAAGAGTATGAGTGGTTAAAGTTAACTTATTCTCAATGTTTACAGCAAGTTTGTTTAAACCTGGGTACTGCTTTCAATAACTTCT
>JBFRWL010000399.1:0-4485 GCA_051439565.1 Prochloraceae cyanobacterium | reverse complement strand
ATATTATTTCTGCTCAGTATTTGGGCTTATACACGAGTTTACGTAATTACGCCCAACAACGAAGCTTTTGTGAGAACGGGAGGAGTATTTGTTAAGAAGAAAACAGTAATTCTCAATGGTGGTTGTGTTGTTTTGCCAGGGTTTCACGAAATAACTCGCGTACCTTTACGAGAAATTTCTATTGATGTGGAACGTACTGGAAAGCTGGCAGTTCGCACCCAAGACTATCTAAGAGCTAATATGCGAGTGACATTTTATGTCTGTATTAATGCTAAGGAAGAAGATGTTTTAATCTCTGCAGCCAGACTTTCTAAACAAGGGAGAATTTCGGAAAATGATATTAAAGAAGCCTTAGAAAAACGGGCTGACGATGCCATTCGCGCTGCGGCAAAACGGAAGAGTATTGCCGAAATAGATTCTGACAAATTAGGGTTTGCTGATGAAGTTTTAAACTTGATTCAGCAAGATTTAAAAAAAGTAGGTTTAACTCTGAATAATATTGCTATTTCCGAAATTGAAGAAAGCGATACTTATGACGAAAATAATTTCTTTGACGCTCAAGGAGTTAAATTAAGGACAGAAACAATTCAAAGATCTATTAAACAAAAACTAGATGTTGAATTAAAAAATGAGCAAGAGAAGAAAGAACTAGAATTAACTACTAAGGTGGCAATTGAACAGCGACAACTAGAAGCAGAAAAACAATCCCTAGCTATTAGCGAAGAGAAAGAAGAAGCAAAATTAAACCAACAGAAACAAATTGAATTTCTTAAAGCACAACAAGCTAGAGAAATTCAAGAAGCTCAAGACCAAGAAACGGCGAAAATTGAGCGGAATAAAATCTTGCAGGAGAAAGCAGTTGAAGAGGAAAAAATTGAACAGCAGCTTGCCTTACAACAAAATCAAATTGACGCTGATATTGCCTTAGAAGAACGGAATAAAGCATTTAAGATAGCGCAAACATTGCAGAAACAGGAAGCAGAAGTAGCCGAAATTACTCGCCAAAAAACAGTGGAAGCTTCTCGTTTAAAATCACAGATAGAAATAGCAGAAGCAGAGAAAGATTCAAAAGTAGCTCAGCAAGAAGCCGCGATCGGCATCGCCGAAAGAACCCGCGATCGCTTGGCTGCTGAAGCGGAAAAAGCCCAAGCAGAAGCCGCCGTCGTCACCGCTACTGAAATAGAAAAAGCAGAAAGAGAACAGCGCCTCTCAGTTATCGCCGCGCAACAAGAAGCGCAACAAAGTCGCATTAAGGAGCAAAACGTCGTCGAAATCGATGTCTTCCGCCGCAAGCGTCAAGCAGAAATTGCCCGTCAAGCAGCAGAATTAGAATCTCAATCGATCCGCACCCTCGCCGAAGCTAATCGCTATAAAGCCTTGGCTGAAGCGGAAGGTAAAAAGGCTCTGATTCAAGCTGAAAATGCCCTCAGCAATGCCAATCGTACTGCCGAACTTGTAAAAGCTATCTGGCCGGATTTAGTCGTTCAAATGCCAGAAATAGTCCAAGCCTTAGCGCCTCAACCGGGTATTTTAGGAGACGCGCGGATTTATGCTTTTCCTGGTGCTAGCGGTAACAATGGCAATGGTGCTTCTAACGCCAGCGAGATCAGTAAACTGCTTCTGTCTACCAGTGGTTTATCTTTGCTCGATACTTTGCTCGATGAAGGAAAATTAGGAAAACTTGCCAGTCAAATTAAGCAATTGCTTAGTTCAGATAGCACTATTTCCTCAGAGGTTAGTACTACAGTTAAATCAGCCTCAGAGTCTCCTTCCTCAGAGGATTCTGAAGCTTCTCAGACACAACCTGGCAAAGCTAAATTACATCAAAGCCAAGAACAATATTGATAGCACTCTTGAGTGAATCCCAGTATTGTGCTTCCAGCACCCCTAATAACCCTAAGATCCGACTGCGGTCTACAGCTCTAATTTGTCCCGCATCGAGAAAGCGGTCGCCATCAAGCCCATTGCTAAGTGTAGCAGTGACATTAATTGCATAAGGAGCTTGTTTGTGACCAGGGCGAAAAGGAACGACAATGGTTAGCAGTCCGTATTGGTTCATAAGATCATTTTGAATAATCAGACAAGGGCGAGTTTTGCGGGTTTCGGCTCCGATGGTGGGGTCGAGATTGACCCAACGAATCTCCCCGCGTCGATAAGTTAAAACCCCTGATGGCATTAGTCTATGCCGTCTCCTGCCGTATTATCCCAAGCCGCTATTTCGGAAAGATAGTTTTCATCTGCTGTATCTTCAATCAAAGCGGCAATTATTTCTTCTTTCAAAAGCATCCGGCGGTGTTCTGCGAGCAAGGCATTGATATAGGCACTGCGGTTTCCTTTAGCTCTTCGATCCACAAATTTAAGGATCTCCTCTTCTAAAGTTAAAGTTACTTTTTGCATCTTTAGTATGATTATTTAGCCTTATTAAATAATCATATCAAAATTAAGAGCCTAGAAATTGTCGTCAAATCTCTGCGTCGGCTCTCTTATCCATTTCTCCCAGCTTACCCTTAGCCTATGCTTTTACCCGATCGTCTAATTTGTCTACTTTTTTTTCAAGTCGATCGAATCTCTGATTAACTTGCTCGCCGAGCTGTTTGATATTGGCAGTAACAGAAGCGATCGCGGAATCTAAATCAGTAGCATTAGTCATGATAAACATATTTGGGAAACTCCAGACTTTCTAATCTTTAAACCTATGTTTGTCGTTTCTCCTCCTCACCCCCTCACCCTCTCCCCCTCTCACCCTGCTACCTTTTCTTAAACTGAGGTTCTGGCGAAATTATTTTGGCACATTTGTTCCAATACCTCTGGCGAGATGCAGCGACGTTCGGAACAATAGGTCATCAAGTTCACGCCATTCATCATTCGCACTGTACTAACGCGGACGCGGAAATCATCTGTAATAAACCAGCAACGTTCTTGACCTTGATTATTTTCATAATCTGTGTCTATGGTCAAAATGCCATCTTTGCCAAACCAGTAGCGACTGACAACTGGGATACCTTCTACATAACCGCGATCGCGAATTATTTTTCCTGAAAGACCGCTGTCATCGTCAGGAATGTCAATCAGAATGGCAGCATAATCGGCATTGGGTTGGCTATCGTCTAGATTTGACTGCCAACTAAAACTAGCTCCCCCCATTGCTCTAGCAGGATCGATTGCTTGGAGTTCGCACACCTGTTGGACTTTAGGCTCGTCCTTATCTATCACTTTAATAATTAGATTGGATTGCCCTGACTCGTCTGCAACGTTATCAAAGTGGTGAACGCTTCTTTCTGTAAACCAAGTCCCCTCACTTTTGCGGAAAAAATCCATCATTTTCATTGGTGGTTTCAGTCCCATATTTATTTATTTGTTATTTAACAACTCCCAAAAATTGTTCTACTAATAAAAATAGTTAGTGACTGACTCCCAACGCTAATTGCTATTGCAATATAGCGTGGGCTTCTAACATCGCTGCTAGAATTTGGTGTTTCATCGGGAATCTGATGATTCTTCCTCCACACCCAGCTTGACCGCCAGACCTTCAACGGCTGCAATACCTCGATTGACTATGATTTTCCCACTAGCCACATCGCGAGGCATGACAACATGACATTCTGGGCAATGATGTATCCTGATGCTCAAATTTTTAGGCACATCAGCCCCACATTCGGGGCAAAGTTGACTACTGTTTTTAGCATCAACTTTTTGATGGTAAGTCCCCGTTTTGCGACAAACCCAATCCAAAATCCCGAGAAATTGTCCTGGCGCACTATCCAAAACGTGCTTGGCCAACATACCTTTGCTCAGTCCCAAGATGTTCAAGTCCTCAGCAAAGATCATTCCTGCTTGACGGCAAAGATGATGACTAGTTTTGTAATGAAAGTCTTTTCGCTGATTAGCAATTTTTTCGTGCAGCAAAGATATTTTTTTCGCCAACCCTTGATAAGATTTACTCCCTCTGTGTTTCTTGCTCAATCTGCGTTGCAGCCATTTAAGCTTGCTTTGAGACTGAATGTAAAACCGAGGGTTATCAATCAATTCACCTTGGCTAGTAGCGACAAAACTCGAAATTCCCCAATCAATTCCCAAAGGTTCACCATGAGGCATTGCTTCGGGAATGGATATATCAGAGTGCAAAATCAGTTGAACATACCAACCCGAAGCTTTGAGCAAAACTCGAACCTGTTTGACGACAAAACCCTCTGGGATAACTCGATGCCAAACAATTGGCATCAAGCCAATCTTAGGGAGTTTTATTTGCCATCCACTAATTGGGTTCGATTTGAACTGAGGAAATACAAACGAACGATAACGCCCGACTTTTTTGAAGCGTGGAAAACCAAAGTGTCTTTGTTGTCTCATCTTAAATGCTTGATCGAGTCTTTTGAGAGCATCTTGGAGAACTTGAGAGTGAACTGCCTTGAACTGAGGAATTTGTTTTTTTGCAACCGTTAGCGCGTTCTGTTGTTTGTAGTAGTCGGGGTATGCTTCCTCAGC
>JBFRWL010000398.1:0-13774 GCA_051439565.1 Prochloraceae cyanobacterium | reverse complement strand
TACTGAATTTTTGGAAGAAAAAGCGATCGCTAAAGTTAGGGTAGATAGCTTTTGTATAGATACCTATGAGGTAACTAATGCTGAGTTTGCTAAATTTGTTCAAGACACTGGTTATCTGACTATTGCGGAACGCCCTTTATCTCAAGAACAGTTTCCTAATTTATCGGCAGAAGAAAGAAAACCGGGTTCACTGGTATTTCAACCTCCAGAAAAAGGAGTGAAACAGCTCGCCTACATGAGTTGGTGGCATTGGATAAAGGGTGCAAATTGGCAAAATCCTTATGGTCCAGCAAGTAATATTCAAGGTAAGCAAGATCATCCAGTAGTTCATATTGCTTATTTAGATGCTTTAGCCTTTGCTAAATGGGCTGGAAAACAGTTACCAACAGAAGCACAATGGGAATATGCAGCTCGCGGTGGACTTGAGGGTAAAGAGTATACTTGGGGTGATGAGTATTCCGAAACCACGGCCAATACTTGGCAAGGATTTTTTCCTTTTCTTAATACTAAAGCAGATGGTTATTTAGGTACTGCACCAGTGGGGTCTTTTTCTGCTAACGGTTATGGTTTATACGATCTGGCGGGCAATGTCTGGGAATGGACTCAAGATTTTTATCAAGTTGAACGCGATCGGATGACTTATAAAAGTAATCCTCAAGGGCCAAAAACTGGCTACGATCCCAAAAAACCTGGTGAAATTGGCTCCCATGTCATCAAAGGAGGTTCTTACCTGTGTGCACCCAATTATTGCAGTCGTTATCGCCCAGCAGCTAGGGAGTCTCAATCCCCAGACACTGGTACAACTCACCTCGGTTTCCGTTTAGTTAAAAATATTCAAGAATGAATGTTACTGACTTAACAGATCGATCGCTTTGCCTGAATTTGCTACAAATGGACCTCAGTTAATTCTCGAGGAAGAATTAACTTGGTCTACCAGCAACTTTATTACTTCCCACACTTCTGTTTCCCTCTCAATTGATGATTGCTCTTGATTACTGAATTGATGCTCTAAGTTTAGGTCACAATAAAAAGGTAACGGCAAAAAAACAGACCGCAATGACCTCAACTTCGATCGCAACTAAAACCCCTCATACTCCAAAAATTTGCCAACTGCCTAATGGTTTGACCATAATCGCAGAACAGATGCCAGTTGAAGCTGTAAATTTAAATGTGTGGCTCAATGTGGGTTCGGCACTAGAATCAGACCCCATTAATGGTATGGCTCATTTCCTAGAGCACATGGTATTTAAAGGTACTTCTCGACTGAAAAATGGCGAGTTTGAGCGTTTAGTTGAAGAACGCGGTGCCGTAACTAATGCAGCTACCAGTCAGGAATACACCCACTACTACATTACAACTGCTCCTTCTGATTTTGCCCAACTAGTCCCTTTACAACTTGACGTCATCTTAAACCCCAGTATTCCTGACAATGCCTTCGAGCGAGAGCGAATGGTAGTCTTAGAAGAGATTCGTCGCTCTCAAGATAATCCTCGCCGCCGCACTTTTTACCGAGCGATGGAGACTTGTTTCGAGCAGTTGCCCTATCGTCGCCCCGTACTTGGCAAGACTTCAGTAATTGAAGAGTTAGAGCCTCAACAGATGCGAGATTTTCACACTCAATGGTATCAACCTCAAGGTATTACTGCGGCGGTGGTAGGTAATCTACCTGTAGAAGAGCTAGTAGAAGTTGTAGCGCAAGGATACGACAAAATTAGTACGGGTAAATTGACCTCATCGGGACAGAAGTTAGAACCTCTGCAGCCAGAACCTTCTTTTACTTCTATTATCCGTCAAGAGTATACCGATCACAGTTTACAACAAGCGCGGTTAGTGATGGTTTGGCGGGTACCAGGGATGAATGAGTTATCAGGAACTTACGTTTTTGACGTACTGGCAGCAATTTTAGGCCAGGGTAAGATGTCTCGCTTATTTCGAGATTTGCGCGAAGAACGACAACTGGTATCCCAAATTGGAGCGAGTAACATGACTCAAGGAGTTCAGGGTGCTTTTTATATTTCAGCGGTCTTACCCCCAGAAAATATCCCAGAGGTAGAAAAAGCAATTCTGGAACACATTCACAAAATTCGGACAGAACTAGTTGATTCCTCAGATCTCGAACGAATTCGGGTTTTAGTGGCAAATCGTTTCATCTTTGGCAACGAAAGACCGAGCGATCGCGCTAATCTATATGGCTATTATTACTCTCAATTAAGAGATTTACAGCCAGCACTCAATTATCCTGCTTATATTCAAGCTCTCCAGCCCTCTGATATTCAAGAGGCTGCTAGGCGTTATATTTCTACCCAAGCCTACGGTATTGTTGTTATGCAACCCGCTTAAGTAAAGTAGACTTACTTGTGAACTTAAAACTCTGGCCTTTAATCTCTGACCTCTGACCTTTAACCAAAAAGATAAAAATCATCAAGATGTGGAATGAAATTGCTAGGGAAATATCTCAAGTTACGGGAGAAAAATTTACAATTGACAACCACCGTTCTGTCAGTGGAGGGTGTATCAATCAAGGCTACAAAGTTACAGGTAATGGCTGCACCTATTTTGTCAAGCTTAACCAAGCCTCTGCTGCCCAGATGTTTGCCGCCGAAGCACTAGGCTTAAAACAGATGCTTGCCACTGAAACAATTCGGCTTCCTCAACCGATTTGTTGGGGTACAGTCCAAGAATATAGCTATCTTGTCCTGGAATGGCTGGAATTCAGCAGTGGTACTACTCAATCCTGGGAGGAAATGGGGCAAAAGTTAGCCGCTATGCATCAAGCTGGCGGTGCCTCTGAGTTTGGCTGGGAACGCAACAATACCATTGGTTCTACGCCTCAGATTAACACCTGGGAGTCAAACTGGGCAGATTTTTTTGCCGAACATCGCATTGGCTATCAATTAAAATTAGCTAGACACAAAGGTGCGAATTTTCCCGATTACACTGATGTAGTAGAGGCAGTCAGAGAAAATTTAGCTGCAAGAAATCCACAACCTTCCTTAGTACACGGCGATCTCTGGTCGGGAAATGCGGCGGTCACTACTTCAGGAGAACCAGTAATCTTAGATCCTGCTACCTATTATGGGGATCGCGAGGTGGATATTGCTATGACAGAACTTTTCGGCGGCTTTCCAGCGGCTTTTTATCGCGGTTACAATCAAGTCTGGGCATTAGATCGACGCTATCAGCAGCGCAAAACTATCTATAACCTCTATCATATTCTCAATCATTTTAATCTGTTTGGTGGCGGCTATGCTTCCCAAGCTAATCGCGCGATCGCCAAGATCATGAAATAAGGCAGTAAGTCAATACTGTTCGGTTAAGATTAAGCAGGGGAGCAGCGAGCAGAGGAGAAAGAGAAAAGAGCTTATCAGAACAGTATTGCAACCCTAGCAAGAAATTGTTCAAACAACTGAACTTGTTCGATATCTCGGAGTAGAGCGCAAGTCAGTAATCGCTGGCATAATCTCCCACCGGAGACAGAAGAGGTTTAAATAACGTCCTTCCGCTTTTGTACCCAGACAATTAAGTTTAACATTACGGCAATTAATAAGCCCAAAGTCCCCCAATGCTTAAGAAAATTTATGTCGAACATTGAACCGTAGTTGTCATGAAATCTGGAGATCGTTCCTTCTGCGTGACCAATGGCACTTTCATATTCTCCTCTCCAGTCACTGTAGTCCTCTTGCCAAGCTTCTATCTTGTCTTGGTATTCATCCATTTCCTTTTGATAGTCATCTATTTGTTTTTGATACTGTTCTAAAGCTTGTTCATATTGTCTTTGAGCCCTCAGCGATCTACCGATCGGCTTTTGAGGAGGAGCAGGTGGATCGTCAGGTTCGGAGGGTTTTGCAGGTTCTGGCTGGTCTACAGCCGGCTTGTATTTTGCCTGAATACCAGGAAAGTTACAAGTTTTGAAAATATTCTTTCCCAGACACTTACATTTTTCTTTTTCTTCATCGCTGAGCTGTGTGCGCTTTGGTTCTGGTAAATTCCAGCACTCATCTCGGGCAACATCTTTGCCTAAATTAGTAATTGTCACTAAAGATTCAAAAGACCACTTAGTTAAAGAGAGTTGATTAAATACTTTACCTGACGGACCAAAGGTATTTATTGGTAATACTCCCCCACCAAAAGTAATCTGAGGTACTAGAAACACAATAGTCAATAAAGGAGCAATATTCTGATTAGGTGAAATTGCAGAAACTAGCAAACCCATAACCATACCAGCAATGGTTCCCAGAACTAAGGTGAGATAAATTTTGCTCAGAACCTCTGCTGAACTAGGAAGATCTACAGCTAATACTTTAAATAGCAAAAAAATAGCTGCTTGATAGAGAGCCAGCAAAATGCTCACCCAGATCTTGGAGAAAATGTAGGGGACAATCTGCAAGCCGATCGCGCGCTCCCGCCGATAGATTTCCTGTTCTTTGACAATTTCCCGCATAGTCGAGAGGCTACCAACCATCACGGCAATTAAAGCAGTGGTAAAAAGCATAGTAATTACTTGACCAGGATCGCCTGCGCGGATGTCAAACAGTTGATTGCGCCAGGTAAAAAAGTCGAGTATTCCGAGGATAGGAGCGATCGCCAGCATCAGCATTAAACTAGCGCGATCGCGGGTGAGAATAGCTAAGTTCCGCTGAGAGAGCAGGAGAAATTGTCGCCAACTGGAAATGCGCTTCACCTGAGATCCGGCAAATTTTTGGCGAGGCATACTTGTAGTTACTGCTGTTGACTCAATGTTTAGGAATTGTTGCGGTTCGACAACATATTTTTGATAGTGAGGGGAATTCAGGTATTGTTGTTGCCATTCTTGAGGCGACCTTTCCCGTTCTACTTTCAGGTAAATTTCATTGAACTTACTCACGCCAAAATAAGCAGGCGCCTCTTGAGGCGGACCAAAGTAGGCGACATTTCCCCCCTTTGCCAAAAATACTACTAAGTCGCACAGGGTTACATTTTCTGTCGCGTGAGTAATTAGTAAGATAGTGCGACCCTGGTCAGCTAACTTACGCAGCAGACGCATGATTTCACCTTCTGTGCCCGGATCTAACCCCGAAGTCGCTTCATCGAGGAAAAAGAGATTGGGCTTAGTTAACAACTCTACCCCAATAGATACCCGCTTGAGTTGACCACCACTGAGAGCTTTTACCTGTACGTCCCGACGATGGCTTAAACCTAGATCTTTAAGTACTTCCTCTACCCGCCTGCGTCGTTCTTGTCGGGTAGTATCTGCTGGCATTCGCAGTTGTGCGGCATAGTTGAGAGCTTGCTGGACGGTCAATTCCAGGTGTACGATATCTTTCTGAGGCACGTAACCGATTTCTGTGCGATAGGAATCAAAGTTTTGATACAGGTCGGTGCCATTGACTAAAACTCTACCACTGGTCGCTGGACGAAAGCCGTTGATAGCGTCGAGGAGAGTAGATTTGCCCCCACCGCTCACACCTGCAATAACTACAAATTTCCGAGCTGGAATGGAGAGAGAAATATTGTTGAGTAGGTTAAGATTTTTGCCTACTAATTTGTTTAAATGGACGACATCAATTCCCAGCTTACCTTCTTCATTTTGTGTAATCAGAGTTTCATTTATATTTAAAGTCAGCCGACAAGGACCAATGCGGATGGTATCTCTAACCATTAGTACCCGCTTACCTTTGACCTTCTTGCCATTGACAAAGGTGCCGTTGGTGGAATTGAGATCGATGATATAAAAGGAGCCGTCTTGTCTGATAATCTTAGCGTGAAACCGCGAGACAACCGGATGATCTACACTCATGTCGTTACTAGCATCCCGTCCGATGCTAAAACTGTTGCGATCGCGCAAATCCAATGGCTGTAAAGCTGGTGAGTCTGTATCTGTAACTATAGTGTCTAAAGCAAGGACAGTAGCAGGGTTGTTAGCTGAAGCTGGTGAGGAGTAGGCTGCAACTTGCCTACAGAATTTTAATTCAAAGCTGCCAATGTTAACTAGGTCACCATCAACTAAGAGTTGCGGTTTAAAAGGTAATAGTTTTATTCCATTAACATAAGTGCCATGAGAAGTATCTAGGTCAATAAGTAAGAAGCCTTCAGCTTTTTGGCTAATTTGAGCGTGGTAGCGGGAAATAATCGGTTCATTTAATACAAGTTGGTTATCTAGAGCGCGACCGATGGCGATCGAGTTGTGGTTAACAACAAACTCATCGACGCGGGTATTATTCCTACTAATTATGAGTTTAGTCACAGATAAGGTCATAGTAGGTCTTGGAATTTGCAGGACTCATGTTTTGCACCTAATCAAAAACCCTGTTTTTCAATGCACTTGCCCTTGGTGCCCTCTGCCTTCCTTTAATTAAAATTACTCAGTCAAAATTATTATTTTTTTAGCTAAAATACTGTTTCTAAATTAACCCAAATGATTCATTATTGAATTGGAAGGTTAAAAACCAAATCAATAACTCTCTAGTTATTTTTGGTAGCCGTTTTTGGGAGGTTTCTTGTTGAAGAAGCCTCTTTTCCTGTTCTATTCTACTTTTTCTTTCTGCGCCAGAGGCAGTAAAAATATTGGTGTCAAGCACTGAAAAATTGCAGAACCAAAACTTCTAACTTCCTCGTGGCGGCAACAACTCCGCCGCGAGGTAAAAATTACAGTTGTACCATGCCACCTGCTGCTTGGAAACGAGCCCTAGTTCGCTTGAAAGCTTGCTTTGCCTGAATTTGCTCTTGACGGTTGTCGCTAGCGGTTGCTTTTTCGAGACGTTTTTCGGCTTCCTCGAACTCAGACCGAGCAGTTTCTTTATCAATGGAGTCCCCTATTTGGGCAGCGTTAACGAGAACTTTAACATCGTTACTGTCCACTTCAGCAAACCCACCCATGATAGCGATCGCTGTCCATTTTTTACCAGGACGAACTCTCATTACACCTACATCCAAGGCAGTTAACAGAGGAGCATGATCAGTTAGAATTCCTAGCTGTCCTGTGGTGCTAGGTAAAATAATTTCTTCAACATCATCGTCCCAGATGATTTTGTCTGGGGTAATCACGGATACGTGTAAAGTCATTTGTTGTTTGTTATCAGTTGATAATTCTCAGTTATTAGTAGTCAGTTGCTAGTAGTTAATAACCACTGACTACTGGTCGATCACTAAATGTCAGTAGATCGAAAAGTTTGGGCTATGGGTAGGCGTTAGGTGTAGCTTTTCTTTCCTGTTGCCTGTTGCCAGATGAGCTGTTGCCTACCTCTTGTCAAAGATAATTTTGCAAGAGGTATAATGATGCTTAGCTATTAGCTTTTCTTAAGTTTTTCAGCCTTTTGCGTAGCTTGTTCGATGCTACCTACCATGTAGAAAGCTTGTTCTGGCAGGTCATCTAATTCTCCAGAAAGAATCATCTTAAATCCTTTGATGGTTTCTTCTAAAGTTACGTATTGACCTGGAGAACCAGTAAATACCTCTGCGACAAAGAAAGGCTGAGATAGGAAACGCTCAATCTTACGAGCGCGATCGACAATTAGGCGATCCTCTTCAGATAATTCATCTAAACCTAAAATGGCGATGATATCTTGGAGTTCTTTATAACGCTGCAAGGTTGCTTGCACGGCGCGAGCAGTATCGTAGTGCTCTTCTCCCACAATCTTGGGTTGTAGCATGGTACTGGCAGAGCCGAGCGGATCTACTGCTGGATATATACCTTTAGAAGCCAAACCACGGGACAATACTGTGGTTCCGTCCAAGTGAGCAAAGGTGGTAGCTGGAGCTGGGTCAGTCAAGTCGTCAGCAGGCACATAAACGGCTTGAATAGAGGTAATTGAGCCTTCTTTGGTAGAAGTGATCCGCTCTTCCAAATCACCTACGTCTGTACCTAGTGTAGGCTGATATCCTACAGCAGAAGGCATCCGACCTAATAATGCTGATACTTCAGAACCAGCTTGTACGAACCGGAAGATATTGTCAATAAATAGCAATACGTCTTGCTTATTAACATCTCGGAAATACTCAGCCATGGTCAGAGCCGAAAGACCGACGCGCATTCTCGCACCTGGAGGCTCGTTCATCTGACCGTAAACTAGAGCAATCTTGGAATCATTGAGATTTTCTTCATTGATGACCTTTGATTCGATCATTTCGTTGTAAAGGTCATTTCCTTCGCGGGTGCGCTCGCCTACACCGCCAAACACCGATACACCGCCGTGTTTAAGGGCGATGTTGTTGATCAGCTCCATCATAATTACGGTTTTACCCACACCAGCACCGCCGAATAGACCAATTTTGCCTCCACGACGATAAGGTGTGAGTAGGTCGATCACTTTAATGCCAGTTTCAAAAACTGAGGGCTTGGTTTCGAGATCGGTTAGTTTGGGTGCAGGTCGGTGGATGGGAAAGGTTTCTTGAACTTCAACTGGGCCTTTGTCATCTACTGGTTCGCCCAAAACGTTGAAGATTCGACCGAGGGTACACTTGCCTACAGGAACGCTGATCGCGGCACCAGTATCGACAATTTCCATACCCCGTATTAAACCGTCTGTACTACTCATGGCAACAGCACGTACTTGGTTGTCGCCGAGTAACTGTTGTACTTCGCAGGTCACAGAAACGTCGTTTCCTGCTTCGTTTTTGCCTTCTACTCTTAAGGCATTATAAATACTAGGCAACTTGCCACTGGCAAATTGTGCATCGATCACCGGACCGATGATTTGGGTAATCCTACCAATATTTGTTGTCTCTGTTGTGGCTACCATGCTTCTTTCTAAGTAGGTCAAAAGCGGGAAACTCTTGAGTTAATCTGAATTTAGTCATCTTTTAGATTACCACTCATCAGAAGCGATCGCTTGCAATTCGAGATTAAGTTATTGTGTTGCTCTACATCTCAATGTCACTTACCTTTAGATCGTCTCTCCACATCGATCGACTAGGTAACAGGTGGCACGAAAACGGAGGCTTACCAATTGCTCGTAGACAGGATTTAATTTACACAATGGCGGAATGTATACTACTGAGCGCCCAAAAAGTCTAATTTCACGCTCAAAGGGACATTGACTGGGAATGAGCTTGAATATCAACCGAGCTAGCTTTCGATCGCGAATTTCAATTTTATCTAGCAAATGGCGTATTGGTTGAAACAAATCAAAAATAATTTTGCTTAGTAAATTATTCTGAGTTGAATTTAGTTCAATGCTAGTAATTTCCGAACTATATATCATATTTATTCCAGACTTTTTAGCTAATTAATTATTAGTGTAGCTTGCAATTTTAATCATTTCTTCAGTATTTTGACGGTGTTCTTATCGCTTTAATTTATTGCGATCATTAGTATTTGTAAATCTAAAAACATATAAGCACTTTTGCTATTGACCATAAAAAATATCAATGTAGTACCAGGAACTTTTTGCTAATTTCAAACTTTTTTAAAACTTATTCTTCGCTCAACCAAGCGATCGCGCTTCTAATCCAATCTTCCACATGAGTATTTTTGAGCATTTGGTTGTCTTTACTCAAAACGGAGATTGCCTGTTCAATTTCTTCCTTGGTATACCCTAAAGCTAGCAAAGTCATTTCTAAGTCTTCGAGAATTTCAGCATCGGGAATAGCTATGGAAGTAGAACTAGAACTACTAACACCTGAGATTACTCGCCATTGTGCTAATTTAGTTTTTAATTCTAGGGCGATTCGTTCGGCAGTTTTTTTACCTACACCAGGAGTTTTTACTAAAACTGGGATATTTTCAGTAACGATCGCTTGAACTAAATCTGCCAGTCCGAGAGTATCGATCAGGGCGATCGCTAGTTGAGTTCCAATTCCACTTACACTTATTAACTGGCGAAATAAATCTCTTTCTGCTGCTGAGGCAAAACCATACAGGTATGGTTGGTCTTCTCGAATTTGCAAGTGAGTAAAGATTTGAACTTGTTGTGAATTATCTTCTGGTAGAGTTCTTGCCAAACGGGAAGGAATTTGCACCTCGTAACCAATTTGGTTAACTTCTAAGACAAGGATTAGACGATTAGTGGTGCCTTGGATAAGCTCAACTACTTTACCTTTAAGATAGCCGATCATTGCTAGGATTATAATTTCAGTAGATTATAAAAATACCCTACACCCTATCCCCAGCCTTAACCTATAAATTCGTGAGTTACGGAGGTTTAATTTTGGCGGTGTCTTTTGTTATTAATTAGACAATGCTTGAGAAAGGAAGCAGAGGTCAGAGGTCAGAATTTAGAATTTACAGGTAAAAACAAACAGCTAACAGCTAACTCCTCATTTCAGTTTTATATTTATTTTTGCCTACCCATTGTGAGAAAAGAACGGAAAGGAACTCTGTGATTTCTATTCTCTTTTCCCTGTTCACTGTTCCCCTTTCCCTGTCTTCACCAGTCAATTCACGAATCAAATCCGATTGCTATATGAGAATTTATATGAGGATTTATATGAGATTTGTGTGGTCAATAATTTCCTTGATTTAGTTAACATAATAACAGACAATTAACCAGCTTTTTCAAGATATTTAACCATGATTGTAGATTTCATCGAAGACTTGAAAAGATATCAAAAGTTTCGCCCTGAATCTAGTTGCTTTAGTTCTTCTCTTCTAACTACTCTCGACAAGCAAAGAGCTAAAGCAATTGCTCAAAAATCTCTACGAGAAGGTTGTTCTGTGAATTTAGTTATCGAAAAACTTTTAGAAGATTCTCATTTTAAGAAAGTTACTAACAAGTTGGGTAAAGAAAAAAGTCTCAAACTTATCTCAGAGACAGTGAAAATGGCTGTGCAACAAGAATTGAGACGGCGTGAGCTAGAATTAAGCGAAACTTTGGTGAAAAATAGAGTTTCATCAGCCTTCGTTTTCAAACCGTAGACTCTCAACTGGAAGATTTGTCTGTAGAATAATTACCAACAACTGTACGCACCAAATCGGCTAAACGTTCTGCACTGTCTGTAACTGCTAAGCTGGCAGTAGCAGCAGCCATTTTTTCGATTTCCAGGGGCGATCGCAGCAATTCCAAAACCTTATTCTCTAAAATTGAAGCATTTAGTTCCGATTGAGGGTAAACTACAGCCGCACCAGCATCGCCAAAAACCTTAGCGTTATAAGTTTGGTGATCTTCAGCCGCATAAGGAAAAGGAATTAAAATAGCAGGGGTATGGGTAACGGCTAACTCTGTCAACGTGCCGGCACCAGCACGACTAATAGCTAAATTTGCTCTTTGTAGCAATCCTGCCATATTGTCATAAAAGGGCAGGGGAAAATATTGGGAATGCTCGAAACTATTAGCCTCTGGGTCTCTATCTCCAGTCAAATGGACGATGATAGCGCCCTCGGATAGCCAAGCGGGAGCACACTGACGTACTAATTGATTTACTGCTACAGCACCTTGAGAACCGCCCACAACGGCAATAACCAACGCATCTGAGGGAATGGGCAAATCTAGGTTTTGAGGAGTGCGAAACTGAGAACGGACAGGAGTGTTAACATAAACACTACGACTGCGAGGCAGATAGCGAGCGGTTCCTTCAAAACCAAGGGCGACAGCCTTACACAAGGGACTCAAAGTGCGAGTAACTTTGCCGGGGATGTAGTTAGATTCGTGGATAATTGCTGGGATCCCTAGCCAACGTGCAGCGGCGATCGCGGGAGCAGCGATATAGCCTCCAGTAGTAAAGACTACATCAATTTTTAATTCTTGCAACAGCCTTCGTACCTGAAAAATAGAAGTAAAAATCTTTGCTAAGATGCGAAGGGTATTGAAACCAAAACGCTGTTGAAATCCTTCAATGGCGATCGTATGTAGCGGATAGGACTCAGGAACTAAAGATTGTTCCAGTCGGTTAGGAACCCCCAGCCACTCAATTTTATAGTCCTTCAATTGTTCTGCTAGTGCTAAGGCAGGGAACAAATGTCCTCCAGTCCCGCTAGCCGCAATCAATAATCTAATTGGTGTTTGAGACACAATTGTTTCTGTTACAATTTCAACCAATCAATAATTATCTAAACTATCATTAATGGGCAATCTTAAAAATATAGCTAAAGGCCTGTTTCATTTTGCACCTTTGGGTTGGTCAATTTCTCTTCTATTTGCTTTTGGCTTAACTACTAGCCTAGCTAGTCCTGTCGGTGCAGAAAGTGCTGAAACTGCCCCTAGAGAACTTAAAGAAGTTATTAACAAGATAGAAGCAGCGGCTAATCGTCAGGATGTAGAAGCCGTAATGAGGTTTTACAGTCGCGATTTTACTAATTCAGATGGTTTAAGTTATTCTAGCCTTTATAAGGCTCTCACTCAGATGTGGGAACGTTACCCCAGACTCAAATACACTACTGAACTGGAGTCCTGGGAAAGGGAGGGAGATAGGCTAGTAGCCGAGACTGTCACCTACATTGAGGGAAGCCGAGAGAATGGAGGTAGATTAGTTAACCTCAATTCTACTTTGCGATCGCGCCAGTATTTTGCTGACCAAAAAATTATCAAACAGGAAGTTTTAGCCGAACGTACTAAGCTAACTAGTGGCAACAACCCTCCCCAAGTCAAGGTAAACTTACCAGAAAAAGTTCGCATTGGCCAGAGGTTCAGCTTTGATGTAATTGTTGTTGAACCTTTGGGAGTTGAGATACTGTTGGGGGCTGCGATCGAAGAAAGAACGGGCAGCGATCGCTATCTTAATCCCAGTAATATTAAGCTGGACGCACTATCTGCAGGAGGCATTTTTAAATTAGTGCAAGCCCCACTTTTGCCTGATAATCTTTGGTATTCAGCTATTGTAGTACGACAAGATGGCATGGTCTTGTTAACTCAGCGAGTACGAGTTCAAGATTGATAACTGTGTCGGTTACTTACAACAATTTTTAATTGTTTTCCATGTGTATAGCGCTACGTTTTCGGGTTAGGACATTTTTTTTGTTTCCTATTCCCGGTTCCCTTTTACGTAAAAAATGATGTCCTAACCTATATGCTTACTGCTATAGCATCTATTGACCTCTGACCCCTCTCTCAACCATTTTCTAATTAATTTGACCCAGCTACTTACCTCCGTTGTTTGCGGTCATTGCTATACTTTTAGTGGATTTTTTTGTTTGGTAAATATATACCATCGCCTGATTAATAACTTACCAATAACATGTCTCCAAATAATTCTAGCTCCTTGACCAACTCTATACCCCTCGACGAAATTCGCTACAACGATCGAGGTTTAGTCCCAGCGATCGCTCAAGATTATCTCGATGGTACCGTGTTAATGATGGCGTGGATGAATCGAGAATCGCTGCAAAAAACCCTCTTAACGGGAGAAACCTGGTATTGGAGTCGCTCTAGACAACAATTGTGGCACAAAGGCGAAACTTCCGGACACATTCAGAAAGTGCGATCAATCCGTTACGACTGCGATAGCGATGCTATTTTAATGAGCATCGAACAAATAGGCGACATCGCTTGTCACACTGGAGAACGTAGTTGCTTTCACCAAGTAGACGCAACTAAAGTAGCACCCCCAGCAGATACTTTATCGGGATTATTTGAAGTCATCCGCGATCGCCAGCAAAATCCTATTGAAGGTTCCTATACCTGCAAGCTATTCAAAGGTGGAGATAATAAAATCCTTAAGAAAATCGGGGAAGAAGCAGCAGAAGTAGTAATGGCCTGCAAAGATGACGAAGCAGAGGCGATCGCTTCGGAAGTAGCGGACTTGTTTTATCATACTCTGGTTGCTTTAGCTCACCACAACGTCGATGTGCGAGATGTATATCGTAAATTGCAGGAAAGACGGAGGTGAGAGAGGTCAGAGGTCATTGGATTGGATCATTTAATTC
>JBFRWL010000397.1:0-20195 GCA_051439565.1 Prochloraceae cyanobacterium | reverse complement strand
GTGCAAGTCGATGGTAACGTATTTACCGGAAGGTTTGAGGTCGCACAATACTGGGACGCGGTGGCGAATGGTTTCAAAGTCATCGAGAGACAGTTGAATGCCAATGGTATTAGCGATCGCCAATAAGTGTAGTACTGCATTAGTCGAGCCTCCCACCGCCATTACTACCGAGATAGCATTCTCAAATGCTTTGCGGGTTAAAATTTGACTGGGTAAAATCTGTTTGCGGATCGCCTCTACCAGTACGAAAGCTGATTTTTCCGTACTTTCAGCTTTTTCTTTGTCCTCTGCTGCCATAGTGGAAGAATATGGCAAACTTATCCCCATCGCTTCAAAAGCAGAAGACATAGTATTGGCGGTAAACATTCCCCCGCAAGCACCCGCACCAGGACAGGCGTTGCGTTCAATTGCCAGTAGTTCTTCTTGGTCGATTTTACCAGCGCTGTACTGTCCTACTGCCTCAAAAGCACTGACAACGGTTAAGTCTTTACCCTGGTAATGTCCGGGTTTGATGGTGCCACCATAAACAAAGATAGCAGGAATATTCATGCGGGCGATCGCGATCGCGGCTCCTGGCATATTTTTATCGCAACCGCCAATTGCCAGCACTCCATCCATGCTCTGAGCATTGCAGGCTGTTTCGATCGAGTCAGCAATTACTTCGCGAGATACTAGGGAATATTTCATTCCTTCAGTTCCCATCGAAATACCATCGCTAACGGTAATAGTACCAAACATCTGAGGCATTGCCCCCGCTTGTTTAAAGGCAACTTCGGCGCGTTGAGCTAAATCGTTGATACCGATATTGCAGGGGGTAATGGTGCTATAGCCATTTGCCAAACCGACAATCGGTTTAGTAAAGTCCTTGTCGCCAAAACCTACTGCTCTCAGCATAGCGCGGTTAGGAGTTCTCTGAGGTCCTTGCGTAACTAATTGACTTCTTCTGTTATCTGACATGGGTGTGTTCTCCTTCTGCTCTTGTGGCGATTTGTTTATTTTCTGCTTTTATCCCCCCGTCTGGCGGTAGATGCATATAAATGTTTAATAGTTGGGGTTTCAAAGTGCGTCGCTTTTTGTCAAAGCACGCTCAACCCAACTGCGATCGAAGATCGATTGATAAATACGGTTCTGGACTCTCAAAGTTTCCTCTTGTTTGACTACTACCCCCGACAAAAGTAATTCTCTTTCCTCTGAACTATCAACGGCAACCATCTCTCTTTGATGCAGAATTTGTTGGTAGAGTTCTAGTAGCCGATCGGATTGTTTACTTTTGAGGAGGCGATCGCGAATCGTTCTCAAATGCTCTGATAACCAAGCAGCAGAATTATTTGTTGAATGTAATTTGTTGAATCGCATGATTCATTTATGACTTTCTCTCCTGACTCCTATCTACACGAAACACTTTTTCAGCAAATCCTACTTAAACCCTAATTGAACAAGTAAACAAGGCTTTTTCCCCATATAAATCCAGCCTCCTGCCTTGCCCGAAGGGCTGTTTCCTGCCCGAAATAAATTTACGGGGCTAATAGGCTCCCCTTGACGACCCCGTGTGTAAATATTGCTGTTCCTTGTTCCTAAAATACCGCCGATACAATTCACAACTGGCGATCGCTTGCTCTCCTAATTGCTTAATTACTCCCATACTGCTTAACTTGTAAGTCAGAATAGGATCTAAGGTAACAGGTTCAGTAGCATTCAGAACGATATCAAGAGCTTGTGCTAATTCAGGCTGTTTTGCCAATGTTGCTCGATGACGCTGTAAGTGATGAGAATAAATTCCGGTAGTACTGGGAGCAGTTTCTAGTAGTTGTGACAGAGTTATCTCCCTGCGACTAAGATGATAGAGTGCTAGGTTTACTAGTGCAGGATGTCCCCCGACCATTGCCATTAATTGTTTGGCTTCTTCTCCACCTGCCCAGTTGAGTCCGTAGCGCCCTGCTAACTGCTGCACCTGCTCTAAATTGAAGTCGTTTAACTGAACCGGAAGTCCTACATTCAACGGGGACTGGTCCAAGTGGAGAGGAACGTAAATTTCCGTTGAGTGAACCACAATGAGGCGAAGCTTTTGCCAGATGGGCAGTCTTTTCGCTTCTTCGTACCACGATCGCAGCAGAGGGAGAAAATCTTTCGCCACTTCAGGGTGCTCAAAAATTTGGTTCACCTCATCCAAGGCCAAAACGAGGGGAGTGTCAATCGACTCTAGTAGATAGTCTTGGAAGTAGAGGGTAGAGCTGATTTTGCTTCCCAAATCTTCATCCCAATAATCATGTAATTGTGGTTTAAGTTGAAGCCTGCGAGCGCTGTTGGCACACAACCAGCGCAAAAATTGATTCAAATCACTCAAGATTGTTCGCTCGACTTGTTCCAGGTTCAGACTGACGGTGCGGTAGCCCAGATGGTTCGCAGATTCGAGAATCCTCAGTAGCAGTGAGGTTTTGCCCATTTCTCTGGGAGCTTTAATTGTGATTAACGCTCCTGGTTTACCGATTTGTTGATTAACCTGCTCCTCAATGGGAGAGCGTTTCAAGTAAAAAGGGGAACCGAGAGGTACTGAGCCACTGGGGTAGCGAGGCGATGTATCCTGGTTAACATGAGCAGAAGATACCGCCAGATGTTGTTTGAAAGGTTTTGTCTCTGAAGTTGCTTGGGTAGAAGCATAGGACTCTAGTAGTACCCGACAGTTTTTCTTAGTCACACGCTGACCGATGAGTTGGGAAAGTCGTCGGCACAACTCCGGGGCGACCACATTCGAAAAGTAGCCAGGACTATACCCCTGCTCTAGAGCAATTTGGTTATAGGTTTGATACTGCCAAATACCCCGCAGAATGATATTTTCCCTGGAATTGAGAGGGCGATTTTGGCTTTCAATTAGCTGGCGGTTAACAATCTCAAGAAGACGATCGAGGTTCATCTTTTTTTCTCGCTTTCCTTTTACGGGAGGGCAGAAGTTTACTTTTCACAACAAAGGTGATTTCTTCAAACTCTTATTCCTCTCGGAATAAGAAGCGGAGCTTCACGCTGAAAAAGCTAAAAACTGCAAGCTCTAAAATTTTCAGCTGCTGAATATTAATTCAGACTTAGTTTTTCCTTTTCCGTAAATATCCGTTATTCGTAACAATCCTTTACAAATCAATTTTGCAGGCACATTAGAGGTTAGAGGTTAGAAATTTTGAGAATTGTCTTTTGAGGATTTGACCCCTTTGGGGAATTCAAAATTTGTCTCTTCAAAATGTTTGAATTTTGAATTGGAGTGCAGCGACTTGAAGGTTTTTATTAATATTTTAAATAGCTAAACCGTGCTATATTCAGATAGCTATTTCGGTTCTGATGGAGAGCAGCCATCAGAGGTAACGGGGAAAGTTCGGTGTAAATCCGACGCTGTCCCGCAACTGTGATGAGACATGATTTGAGTCTCTGAGTCAGGATGCCCGCCGAGTCTATTGTTTACCAATAAACTAGTCTGCGAGGTACAGATGGTTTTTAATCAAGTCTTTTTACAGTTCGGTAGATATACTGTCCCACCACCGCTACAGATTACACAAAGGCAGAGGGCAAAGGGCAGAGGGCAGAAGGAACAGTTAAAAGTAAATTCAGACTACTTTTAATTGGAGACTCTTTGATATGCGATGGAAGAGGGAATACGGGACGGCTTTATTGTTACCAATAATCTAACAATATAAAATTGACTGCCTCTTCGCTGAACCCTGACCTAGGGTGTTGATTTTGTTACAGGCGATCGCCAATAGTTAGAGAAAAAATGACGATCGCAACTTGCCATTTCAAGACCCAACCGAACCGCTTCAGAAAAAATTGTTGAAAAATAATGAAGATTCAGCAACCAGAATTCAAAATTGAGATACTTTCCCTTTTAGACTCGCACAAGCTTAAAGTGATGCTAGCAGGAGTAGCGATCGCTCTCATTCTCTTAGTTAGTACTCAACCGGCTAGTGCTCATCATGCTTTCGGTGGTGAAACCCCTAATAACTTTTTTGAAGGCTTTTTATCTGGTTTGGCACATCCGGTTATCGGGGTAGATCATTTTGCTTTTGTCGTTGCAGTTGGATTACTGGCTGCCTTGAAAGAAAAGGGAGCGATTTTTATTCCGATCGCCTTTGTTTTCGCTACCCTAGCAGGAACGGTAATTCACTTACTCAGTTTTAATTTACCTCTCCCAGAGATAATTATCTCTGCATCGGTCTTGGTGTTGGGTATCATGTTGACGATGAAAAACAGACCCAACCTCGCCTGGTCGATCGGATCAGCAGCCGTAGCGGGAATTTTTCACGGTTATGCTTACGGTGAGGCAATTGTCGGTGCCGAAATGACCCCTCTTGTCGCTTACCTAGCAGGTTTTGCCCTCATTCAACTTATTGTTGCCTTTTTCGCTTTCGCCGTGGGCACAATTATCTTTAAAAAAGCCGACCAACCTTCTCTAACTCTGCGCTTTGCCGGATTCGCCATTAGTGGTGCAGGTGCAGCATTCCTCTCTTCAGCAATTCTAGGCTAAACAAATTTGTTGGGATATTTATCACCTCTCCCTCTCTCCCACTCACCCTTGTCACTGCCGTATGGCACTAGTAATTAGTCATCAGTCATCATCATGCATAAAATTCCCGTTACCGTTATCACTGGCTTTCTTGGTGCTGGAAAAACCACTCTCCTGCGCCATATTCTCCAAAATAATCAAGGACGTAAAATTGCTGTTCTAGTTAATGAATTTGGAGAAATAGGAATTGATGGAGAATTATTACGTTCTTGCCAAGTATGCGATGAAGACGAAAATCCTCAAGACAATATTTTAGAACTTACTAATGGCTGTCTGTGCTGTACCGTTCAAGAGGAATTCTATCCAACTATGCAGGAACTCCTCAAAAGGCGAGATAAGATTGATTGTATTTTAGTGGAAACTTCTGGATTAGCCTTGCCAAAACCCTTAGTTAAAGCCTTTCGCTGGCACGAAATTCGCAATGCTGCCACAGTTGATGGGGTGATAACTGTTGTGGACACATCTGCACTAGCAGCAGGAACCTTGGTAGGGGATTTAGAGGCGATCGAAGCACAGCGACAAGCCGATTCCAGTATCGATCACGAAACTCCAATAGAGGAACTGTTTGAAGATCAGTTAGCTTGTGCCGATCTAGTCTTACTTACTAAAACAGATTTAGTAGATAAAGTTACCCTCGCTAAAGTAAAAGAATGGTTGCAACAACAAGTTCCTGCTGGAGTCAAAATTGTTGCTTGTAAGGATGGCGAGATTAATCCAGATGTGCTGCTAGGGTTCAATGCAGCGGTAGAAGATAATCTTGAGAGTCGTCATTCTCATCATGACGATGAAGAGGAACACGAACACGATGATGGGATCAATTCAGTGCAATTAGTTATCGATTGCCCATTCGATCCCAAAGCCTTAACCAAAAAGCTAGAACAACTGGTACAACAGCAGGAGATTTACCGTATTAAAGGCTTTGTCCACGTTGCTAACAAGCCGATGCGAATGGTGTTACAAGGGGTGGGAAATCGCTTTGATTCTTTTTACGATCGCCTCTGGTCAGCTAAGGAACCACGTGAGACTCGTTTAGTATTTATTGGTCGAGAATTGAGGATGGCAGAAGTTGAGGCAGCGATTTTCAAGTAGGGTTTGCTGAAAAAGTTTTTCGGTGTAGATAGGAGTCTCCGAGTCTCCGAGTCAGGAGTTAGAATCCCGTTTTTTCACAGGCGGGAGATGCCAATTAACGCCCTAACCAACTCTTGATCGCATCAAGCAAACTAGAACCGCCCCAATATAGTGCTATTAAAATTGAGCCAGATAGAATTGCTCCCATCAAGCAGAGTACTAAACCACCTAAAGTAATTGCGCCATCGTCTTCTTGCAAACCAAAACCAGTGAAAAAAATTCCTATTGCGGGGAGGGTATTTGTCCCTGGAATGGGAATCATCATTGAAATAGACATCAGTGCGATCGCGCTGCCAATAAATATCCGACCTGGCAAGCTAGTACAAAGATAAGTCATGCGAGGACGGGTGATAGCTTCAATTCTTCGCAACCAAGGAATTGCTGTCGAAACAACACCCTGGGCTGTTTTTAACTTGATCGAACTATTCATCATTCTCTGTGGTAGCCAAGGACTTTTAGCACCAGTAAGCAGTTGAACGGCTAACACAAAGATGAGGATACCGAAGGGAATTGAGTAACCAGGTGCAGGAATAGGTAAAGCAGAAGGAAGGGCCAGAATAACCAACAAAAAGCCAAATATTCGCTCCTCTGCCAGGGAGAGAATATCTGCTAGTTTAACTAATGGTTCTCGTTCTTGCTCGAAAAAATAACGCTGTAGTTCCACAGAGAGTTTGGCCATATATCAGAGAGGAGGCCAGGCATTGCCCACCCTACCCGATCTAAGTACCTAATGTCCAGGAATTTACGTACTCAACTTGTTCGGCGGTGAGAGTATCGATCGCCACTCCCATCGCTTGTAACTTCAGTCGAGCAATTTCTTTGTCTACTTCTTCGGGAATAGAATGCAAACCTGCTGGCAGCTTACCTTTATTCTTCACCAGGTACTCGCAAGCTAATGCCTGGTTAGCAAAACTCATATCCATAACAGCGCTGGGGTGTCCTTCAGCAGCCGCTAAATTAACTAGGCGTCCCTCCCCTAGCACTACCACAGATTTACCATTAGACAGACTATATTCTTGGGTAAAGCTACGTACTTCCTTCACTTCGGTTGCCATAGAAGACAAGGCTTGAAGGTCAATTTCAATATCGAAGTGACCGGAGTTACAAACTATTGCCCCATCTTTCATCGCCTGGAAATGTTCGCCACGAATAACGTGTTTATTTCCAGTGACAGTGATAAACAAATCTCCTTGGGGTACAGCTTCAGCCATCGGCATTACTCGGAAGCCATCCATAACTGCTTCGATCGCCTTGGTGGGGTCAATTTCGGTAACAATTACGTTAGCCCCTAGTCCCCGCGCGCGCATAGCGACACCTTTACCGCACCAACCGTAACCAGCTACAACTAAGGTTTTACCAGCTAGGAGAACATTAGTAGCCCGAATAATGCCGTCTAAAGTAGACTGTCCCGTACCGTAGCGGTTGTCAAAAAAGTGCTTAGTATCTGCATCGTTGACGTTCATCGCGGGGAAACTAAGAACGCCATCTTTGAACATTGCCTGAAGGCGGACAATTCCAGTAGTGGTTTCTTCCGTAGTGCCGATGATGTCAGAGAGCTGATTTTGGCGTTCTTTGACTAGGGTAGCAGTAACGTCGCCGCCATCGTCAATAATAATATTGGGTTTGTGGTCTAAGGCAATTTCAACGTGGCGGTGATAAGTGGCGTTATCTTCCCCTTTAATGGCAAATACGGGAATGCCGTAGTCAGCAACTAAGCAAGCAGCAACATCATCCTGAGTAGATAGGGGGTTGCTAGCAATTAACAGCGCATCTGCACCGCCAGCTTTGAGGGCGATCGCCAGATGAGCAGTTTCTGTCGTAACGTGGCAGCAGGCAATTAAGCGAATACCTGCCAAGGGTTTTTCTTGAGCAAAACGTTGTTGAATTTGCCGCAGCACTGGCATTTCTCGCCCTGCCCATTCTATACGTTGCTTGCCTTTGGGGGCGAGGGCAAGGTCTTTAATTTCGTGCTGAGATACGGTAGCAGTTCCACTCATTTGATTTTACTCTTGGGCAAATGTTTAGTATTGTAATTCTAAGCAAAAACGCAAATTCTAGCTAGAGGGAAGAAAAGCAGAAGGTTTAATTTCTGGCAAACACACAAGCTTTGTGTCTTGTCCCAAACGGACTGATCAAAATTAAATTAATTTAGCCAAGGACGACTAACTTGCTCTATTTGCTGAATTTCAGCTTCACTGAGAAGCCAATCTAATGCTCCGGCATTTTCTTGGACTTGGGAAGCGGTTTTGACTCCAGCTATGGCAATAACTCCATTCTGAGCATTGAGCCAATTGAGCGCTACTTGAGCAGGTGTGCGCTCGTATTTTTCACCAATTTGACGCAGTAATGATAAAACAGGCTCAATTTTCTTTAAGCCATTGGGACTAAATCTCGAGTCAAATCGACGCGGTCCTGTAGGCAGACGATCGGCAGTATACTTTCCTGTAAGCAATCCTTGCGCTAAAGGACTGTAGGCTAAAATCGTTATTCCCAACTGACGAGCTGTATCGAGGATACCTTGGCTTTCAATTTGCCTGTTTAACAAAGAGTATCGTACTTGATTAGTGGCTAAGGGAATACCACGGGATGTTAAGATTTCATTGGCTTGACGCATCTGCTGTGCCGAGTAATTGCTCACACCAACCGCCTGGATTCTCCCTTGTTTGACTTCCTCAGCTAAAGCATTCATCAAGGTTGATTGACTCATGAAAAAGGTAAACGGCCAATGCACTTGATAGAGGGTAACTGCTGGCAATTGTAAGCGATCGAGGCTAGCGGTTAAAGCTTCCTTCACCGACTGTGACCAGATACGCCAAGGCATCGGCCCATATTTAGTGGCAATCTGTACGGGGGACTGAGTTTTGCGCAGGAACTGGCTGAGCAATTTCTCAGATAAGCCATTGCCGTAGACTTCAGCCGTATCAAAGAAATTCAATCCACAACTTAAAGCTGCTTCAAAGGCTTTTTCCACCTCAGCTTGACCGTAGTTCTTGCCGTATTTCCAAAATAAAGTATCTCCCCAAGACCAAGTGCCAATACACAAAGAAGGGACTGTGATTCCAGTTGGGCCAAGAGTGGTGGTTCTGGTCATTGTTGCTGCTCGAAATTAATTCTCTCTACGTATTACATCTTTACAATTTTAAGAGAAACTTACTCAGTTAGTTGCTTGACAAACTCAGCACAAACCTCAACAAATTCAGCCGTGGACTCGTAAGGAAGAACATTGCGACCCGACATTTTACGACCCTGAGCTTGAGGTAAATTCTTGAGATATAATTCCAATCGTTGCTCTGGTGTTGCGCCAGCGCTCGAGCGACTTATACTAGAGGCTTTTTCTCCCACCACGACTAAGGTAGGTTGAGATATCTTAGCAATGGAATCAGAGTAGTCTTGTAACCAAAATCCGGCGAGGAAGGAAAATACGGCATAGCGAGTTTGGGGATTAACTGCTCCTTGTTCCAAGGTATCCAGCCAGTTAGCGTCTACAGCTTCAGCATCGCCAAACAATTGACGGATAGAAAAAGAACGCAAAAACTGACGGCGGCGTGCATAGCGGTAGAAAGCAGCACCAAGAGGAGAATCAAAAAGTACATTCCACAACAGTCTTTGTTGCCAAAACTTTCCTTCCTTGGCGATTAATTTCCAAGGAGGAGGTCCAGCTAATATCAGTCCTCGAATTAAATTAGGTTGGGGAAAATTTTCCACTAGGCGAATCGCTAAGGGAAATGATGCTCCCTGTACGATTATCACTACTGGCTGTTGAACTACTGTTTGGAGAAAGTATTGTAATTGTTGTGCCCAGTCGCTAGGGTAATATGCTAAGCGCGGTAGATCTCCAGAACCGCATCCGAGCAAATCAGGATTGTAGATGGAATAGGGTTGATTGCTGTTCGACCAAGCCTCTATGAAGCGATGCCAAAAACAACGGGATAAACCTACTCCGATCGGATGAATTAGCAATAGAGAGGGTTTCTCTGGGGAAGGTTGTGTTGGCTGATGTACTTCATAGGCACAACGAAAATCCTTCCAAGTATAAAAATTAGTTGTATGGTGCATAGTAAATCTCAGGGAAGCTAGAGCATCGATTCAGTGTTGGAGTACACGAAGGTGTAGGGAGTGTGGGAGGTGTGGGGAGTGTGGGAAGGATCGAGAAGTAATTTTATTGTCCTTGTCTCCCCTGCTCCTCTGCTCCCCTGCCTCTTCTCTCAACCCATCATTTCAAAATTGACACACTACTAGAAGTCTCCACTCCTTGACTGAGGTAGTTCACTTGCGAAGACTTTAATTTCTTTAGAATCGAAGCTAACCACTATTTTTGCGTCTGACGAAATATTAACTCCGTTAATGTAATGAGCGTGATTCTCAGGCAATCTTTGAAAACGCCCCAACACATTCCAGGCTACAATAGACAGATCATTGCTGCCAGTAACAATAATATTGTTATCGCTTACGTCAACAGAGGAAATTTTCTGGGTTTGCTGGCTGTGGGTCTTTTCCAGTTCTCCAGTAGATACGTTCCAAACTCTTAAAGTTCCTAGCAAGTTTCCCGTATATAGCTTGTTACCGTCTGGAGAGAAAGCCAGAGCAAATACCTCTTTAGTGTCTGATAAACGCTGTATTTTTTTGCCTGCTGAATTCCAGATAATTACCGTCATGTCGTTACTGGCACTTGCTAAATTTCCCTGACGATCGAAAGCCAAGTTATTAATAGCTCCAGTATGTCCTAAAAGGGGTAAGTCTTCGGGGATTTCCTCAGAATTATTTTTTAGATTCCACTTTATCAACGCTCCGTGAAGATCTCCGGCTGCTAATTCCGAACCATCGTGATTCAGCGCTAGTGAGAGGATTCGATAACTATGATTATTATTGAAGGTGTAAGCCGCTTGTTGCTGTCCCAATTTCCAAACCGCAATTGCTCCCGAAATATAACCTGCTGCGATTGTCTTCCCGTCATCAGATATAGCTAGGGACGATATCGCCGACTCGGAAGAGATGGGGATTTTCGTCAGCAGCGAATTAGCATCAAAGTCCCAAATAACTATCTCTTGAGAACCCGCGATCACTAAAGTACGTTCGGGACTCATCGCTACCTCTCGTACTCTATCCACGGTAGAAGTAAGTTTGTCGGAAAGAATGTCATTTTTTAGGTAGTTAGGAATGACCGACTGGGAAGGAAGGGCGATTGGGCTAGTTTTTAGAGAATTAAGCCCAACTTTTTCGGTAAATAACCTTGGGAATTTCCCGTAATTGGCTACCGCCAACCCTGCTAGAAAAGCGATTGAGCCAAAAACAACAATAGGCAGCCAAGAAATCCGTTGCTGCGAAGAATTATTATTAGCGATCGCCTGGTTCGAGACTTGGTAAACTGAGGAAACTTCTTTAGTGCGTTCTGAATGTTTCTCTGTTTTTGTCAGTAGTATTTTATCCGACTCAGCAGCAGATTGAACCTCATTAAGCTTGCTTGTCTTTCTTGTTTGGGAATTATCGCAGTTATCCTGAAGCTCTAAGAGGTGATGTTTTTTCTTGATCTCCAGAATTTGGGCGTGAACCGGGTCAACTTCTAATTCTTCTTCTCTTTCGGCTTCAACGTCTTCAATTTCCGAGACAATTGTTATCGATGGTTCCTTTTCTGAAAAACCGGGTCCGTTTCGCCCCTCTGTATTCATCTCAACCCCGAAAGTTTTCCTTTATTTTAAAAAGGAAACAATCGAAGTGTATCATTTTTCGCAGTACTTTAACAATCTTTACAAAAACCAGCAATTGCTCAGGGCACCTAGATCTTATGAGAAAAATCACTGCTAAACTTCTACTTTAGCTAATTTAGTGCCATGAGAACAAGAGAAAAAATCATCCTCTGTCTGTAAACCTCCTCAATGAAAAAAACCGTATAGACGCATAAAGTCAAGATAAATAGAGGTAAAAAGAGAAAAATGCCAGAATACGCCGAGGTTTTTTTCAGTGCTGGAATTTTAGGCTTGACAATTGCGGCTCCGATTGGAATGGATGGGTTGCGGGTAATCAATCGCTCGCTCTCCCAGGGTCAGACAGCCGGATTAGTTGTAGGAATGGGAGCTGCTACCGCTCATTCGGTCTGGGCTTTATGCGCCATTGTTTTCGGTAGCTCTATGGGACTGCTAATTAGTTCTCAAGCCTTTCTGATTAAGATCTTTGCCGCCATCCTCATGCTGGCAATTGGCGTTAAGACATTTATTTCCAAACCTAACATCCGAGCCAAGCAAATAAAAAAAGAAAGAAGAATCAGCTTGTGGCGTTGCTATATAATGAGTCTGGGAATTTCACTTACGAATCCTCTAAGCATACTACCGTTTATTGGTCTAGCCACTGGCGGTCAAACGGCAGCTATCTCCATTTTCACTGAAGCTATCCAAATAACGGGGGTGTTTTTTGGTTCGGCGTTGTGGTGGTTAGTTTTGAGTAGCATACTGGCTGTAATTGGTTCCAGGTTACCGCTAAAATTATTTCGTTCTCTCAATTATGTATCCGGTACGGTCATGACAGGCTGGGGATTCACCCTGCTGCCTATCAGGTAGGTTGCCGAAAAAATCCTAAATGCTAAGTTGAGTATGCTTCCTAAAAGTCTTCTTTTAATCAGTCTTGTTACAAGTACATTTCTCACTTCTTGTTACGAGCAGCAGGCAATAGTTACGCAAACGCCTTCTTCAAGTTCTGAAAATACTAAAACCGAGAGCTCAGAAACGAATGAAACAGAAAGCCGATTAGAGCTTGTAAAAAAACGTCAAAGATTAATATGCGGAATAAATGGCAGGTTGCCGGGATTGAGTTATAAAGACAAGAATGGCAACTATTCCGGCTTGGATGTTGATATATGTAGGGCGGTTGCTGCTGCCTTATTCAACGATCCAGACGCAGTAGAGTATCGGAGTCTGGGCAGCAATGAGCGTTTTACCGCAGTCTCTTTGGGCAAGATAGATCTGCTTTCTCGTAACACTACCTGGACGCTCAAACGAGATGCCGTTTTTGATGTGGATTTTGCTTCGATCGTCTTCTACGACGGTCAGGGAATAATGGTTCGCCAAGACAGCGGCATCACTAAATTCGAAGATTTAAATAATAAATCTATTTGTGTTGCTACGGGTACAACTAATGAACTGAATTTATATGACGAGATGCGGCGGAAAGGCATCAACTTTACGCCAGTAAAATATCTTGATGAATTTAACGTTTTTAAAGGCTATAGGGAAAGACGCTGCGAGGCATTTAGTTCCGATCGCTCTCAACTGTTAGCTAGGAAATTTAGTTTTGAAAATCCAAACCAACACCTGATTCTCGAAGACACGATCTCTAAAGAACCACTAGGTCCGGCAATAATAGATAACGATTCTGAATGGTTGGCAGTAGTTAGGTGGATAACTTACGCTTTGATTGAAGCAGAGGAATTAGGAATTAATAGCACTAATTTAGAGGAGATGAAACAGTCGGAAAATCCTCAAATCAGAAGGTTTTTAGGGCTTGAAGGCAACTTGGGGAGAAGTTTAGGTCTGAGTAAAGATTTTACTCAGCACATTATTTACCATGTGGGGAACTACGGAGAAATTTACGAGCGCAATCTAGGAGAGAAGTCGCCATTTAAACTGCCCAGAGGTTTAAACGACCTTTGGAAAAATGGAGGTCTTCTCTATTCTCCTCCCTTTCGATGATATTCTCCCCTACTGGAGTGACTTACCCTACTGTTTTCTTTGGGCGATCGCTGGAGAAGATTGATGATAAAAGAGATTCGGTCTGAATAGTGTACCCAGACCGAAAACAATAATCAAAAATCGCACTCTTTATAGGCTCTTTTGGTATCAGTGTGAGCGCAAATTATAAACTGGTTCGATCGCCACAACACAAGGATCTTGCTCTAGCCGATCCAAAACTTCATGGGGGATATTGGCGGTAAAAATTGATGGAGCGATCCAAGTACGAACCTCAACCCCAGAAGGCACATATCCCTCCTGAGAAACCTTTAGTGTTGCTACCAAAGGCTCTTCTTGATTCAGCTTTCTAAGGGCTTCTCCACTTAACCTCAGCTTTGAATATTTGGGGGTAACGTATTCAACCTTGTACTTTGAATTGTTATCTTGCTTGTCTGAAGACATGGCATATTTAACTAGAGGGAGAACTATTATCAGCATTGAAGCTATCAAAATTATAGCTCTGTGCCATCCATTCATAAGCTAACTTCTACTTCAAATCGCGTACTTGCTGTACCGATGCACTTGCGTCCACTCGCCCCATACCATAACGGGCATCCCAAGCCACACTAGGTGGATTTAAGCGAGCATTCTTAGCTAAGATATCACGGATTTGTTCAACTGTAAGCTCTTTATTCAGACTGCGGGCTTCGGCAAGGACAAGAGCTACAGTTCCAGTGACGGCAGGAGCAGCCATACTGGTTCCTGACATACGGGTAATCCCTACGCGAGTTGATGAATTGGCAGCCCAGACGTTATGCCCAGGTGCGCTGATTTCTGGTTTTTGTCGTCCATCTCTTGTCGGTCCAGCACTAGAGAACCAGGATAAGGGTTGTCCAGCAGTGTGAGCGTCGTATGAACCCACGACTATGCTCTGCTGTCCGCAGGAAATTGAGCCAAGAGTATGGGAATTATCATTGGGAGGAGCAAAGCTAGACTGTCCAGGATCGTCTCGTTCTATCCAGGCATGAAACTGACCGTTACTGATGGCAACACCATGGAGGCGGATCTTAAGCTGTCCAGGCAGACTAGAAGATATAGCCCGAGTATTCATGAAAATACCGATGGTGTTGTCGCCATTGTTAGGGTCCCCTTTCCGATGAGCAACGAAAAAGAGCAGCTCGTTCGCCTGGTTGAAAATCTCAGCAGAGGTACCTAAGTCTACTGTGCCGATGCTTCGATCATCGCTATCGATTAATTCTAATTGTAACTGGTCATCTTTACTGTACCAAATCTCCATTTCATTATGAGTAAAATCAAACTGTCCGATTTGCCAGACAAGATCGACGAAGCTTCCTGCTGTAACCTTACCACTGGCATGGATTCCGTCATCGTAGGAGTTGCTAGCTGCAATAACTACAGCGCGGTTAGGTTTAGCCGTGACAACTGCATCAATTCCTTGCTCGACTAAGTTAGTACCGTCATGAGGACCACCATTGGTTCCCAGACTAATATTAATTACACAAGGATGGTTTCCAGCTTGCTCAAAAATAAATTGGATTGCCTCTAGGAGTTGTACCGAACCTCCAAAATTAGAGCCAACTACATCAGGACCTTGCCAAGCAATGTCACTGGCACTGATTTGGACAAAAATTATATCTGCTTGGGGAGCAACACCTGGGACACGGCTACCGCTACCATTCCCACAAGCAATATCCATTACGTGGGTTCCATGACTTGCTCTGCCTGGATTGTGACCTAGGGTACTATAGGGTTCAGGTGAGCGCAGGGCAGCATTGATTTCAGTTTTAGTATGAACCCGACCGTATCCAAAAGGGCTGGAGGCTTCAGGTAAAGCAGTCTGATCCCAAAGCGCAAGAATGCGAGTGCTGCCATCAGGATTGCGAAAGTTACTATGGACAAAATCACATCCATAATCAATGATACCGACGACAACACCTTTACCCTGTTGTCCTTGAGCAGAGGGTGGTAGCAAATCTGCCCGAGCCTTGATTTCTTCAATCGTTGACTCCAGTTTTGGTTTGAGGATCTGAGCTGCTTTTAGGCTTTGGACGTAGGGAAGTTGTCGCAGCATTTGCACTCGATCGAGCGGCACTCTTGCCGTAACAATATGAGCACCATCAGTTGTAGTGCCCAGATTAGCTCCTGCAAACACTTCGCTTCGGTTCAGCCAACTTGTTAAATCAACAACTTTAGCAATAATAGCCACTTCTCCTCTTGCTGTTGAGGATGTGGCAGGAGGCACCATGCCTCTAGCTCTGCGCTCCAGATACAATTGGATTCTCGGATCGATGTTATTGTAAATTTCTCGCTGTTCTAAACGCATGTCATTCTCCTAATAATTCAAACCTAATTACGACAACGGTTACTATTTCTCCAGCTGTGCCTTCGCTCCCAGCCTCGCTTGAGAAATTTTTCTTTTTCTATCAATCATTCTTATCGACATAAAATTGGGAAACAATACGACGATCCGCGTATGAAATTATGACGACATTGCAACAAACTGCCCTTTGAGGAGCCCCAACCTTTCGAGGGCAACCATCACAGCAGCCGTCCGGGTTTGGACATCCAGTTTCCCGTGAATATGCTCTAGATGTTTTCGCACCGTTCCTGTACTGCAACCCAAAACTTTAGCAATTGCAGCATTACTTTTATCCTTGTCAACCCAGAAAAGTACCTCGGCCTCACGTTTTGTGAGTCCTAGCAATTCCAGAGAAGAAATTGAGAAGGATTGCATTTCTTGTTCTTCCAACAGCATGAGATATTGCTCCCCAACTAGATCGCAAATAAGGCGAACGAGCAACTGCTTTCCTCCTTGCTCAATGTGTAACGATAAACAGGGGGATGAATCATGGCCGTTAGCTGTGAGTAAAAAAATCTGATGCTTGACCCAATTTTGTAAGGGTTCTGGCAATGAGTCTGGGGCATAGGGGAAAAAATACTGGTTCAGCAGTTTTTCTCCTCGTTGAGTCATGAACTGTACTTGCGCCTCGGATGTCACAACGATTACACTCAGTCGATCGAAAACTTGCTTGAGTTGTATCAGTATTTGTTGCTCTTGGTTGCGCGAACTCGCCAGTGATTCTAAGTCAATGTGGGTTAATCTTTGTTCGGTCATAGCTTAGTTCTTCAAAGGTATCTTTACAGACCATTTCTAAAAAATGTAAATGTAAAAAATCAGGCCCACTGCGGTCACCTTAGAAAGTGGATTTTAGTCTAAGATGTGTCTGCAAACTATAAAATCTATAGTTTTGACCTACAGCTTATTACTCCGAGCTCGCCTTATTACTTTACGCACAGACTCTATTTTTTGTCATAATTGTTTACCTTATATAATTCAACTAAACTACTTTCTCGTCTTGAGGACGGAGGGAGAATCCGGCGCGTCAGAATGTTCAAGTGAACTACCGCGCGCTGACCTTACAGGTACAGCGTGAGCTTCCTGTCGGGAGAGCTAAGTCTCCAATTATTTTTCAAAATTGGTATAAGATTACCTGGAAAAATGCATAAACATAAATAAGTCAACCGATTAATTAAATAGAAGGGTTCAAACTCAAAACATCTAAACCCTAAGTAAATCTCTTTACCGTCCCTCTCAGGAGGTGAAAACAGATGAAGGTAAAATGGAAAAAGTTATTCGCCCTCGTAGTAATGTGGTTAGCGACTGAAATTTTTCTCAACTTTCTGGGACTGGATGATATGGCAGATTACAGTGAATTTGTTTTCGAAAGGCATGCGGAAAAAGCTGCTTTGTTAACAGTAGCAGTAAAACCTCATAGTACTACTCAAGAATGTTCAAGCTGTGGTCACACAGTTTAAAAAGCATTGTCCGATCGATGGCATTCATGTCCTCACTGTGAATTTTCTGTAGACAGAGATTTGAATGCGGCGATAAATATCAGAAATAGAACGGTAGGGCATTCCGTTCTTAAAGCTCATCGAGTATCCGAAGCAATAGCTGGAGTTGCTGAGAAGCCGGAAGCTGTATACTTCGGGTTTGCTGAAAAAGTTTTTCGGTGTAGATAGGAGTCAGACCCACCCCAAGCCTCCCAGGAGGGAGTAGTCAGAATAATCTAGACAATTTAAAAAGTTCAGTGTTATTAGGGATGAGGTGACTGGGGAAATCGTCGCGGCGGTTTGCATTACTAACGATGTATCAGGATGTGGAAGTTCTCGAAGATTTGCTCGAGCAGTGGGAACTGTCTTGGTCCACCTCTGCTTTGAGACGAATCAAAAAGCTAGAAAAATAAACACTATTCTCTGTTCCCCGTTCTCCGTTCCCTATTTTCAGACGTTAATTTAACATCACAAGTGCGTAAGAACCAAACAAAAGAACTTAAACTTAGGTTAACTTATTAATAAAAAATACTTAAACTATCTATTGCATGTACTCTATTTTGCTCAATAAATCAAGTATTTTAGATTTTTTTAACGCTATATAATAGCTTAGTTAATTATTTTTTTATTAAAAAATTTATCATGGGCACAACTACCAAAAAATAAGACGTTTTTCTATTAAAAAATCATAAAAAATGAATGAAAAATAAAAATTGTAAATTAATTAGTAAGCCATTGAGTATTAAAATAAAATTGTTGAAATCTAAAAAACTTGTAAATAAAAGCAGCTAATTGGCATCTAGATGAGAAAACTCTAATCAAGTCAAGGGTAATAACCAAAGGTTAATTTCAACACAAATAATTAAATAGCAAGCAGACTCACTCACTCACTCACTGTCAACTCGAGCAAGCAGTCTATTGATGGGACTCCAAGCCCCGATTTCAATGTGATCGTTGTCTTAAGTCAGTCTAAATGCTTGCTGGCGGCTGAAAAATTGCAAAATCGAATCAAGCAGGAATATCGATTATGGTAAAAGCACCAGCTCCGAAAACAGAACAAAAACCACTATCAGGCGAAGAACTGCGCAAAATGCACGCCTACTGGCGTGCCTGTAATTACCTAGCTGCGGGCATGATTTATCTGCGGGAGAATCCGCTGCTCAAAGAACCCCTCAAGGCAGAACACGTTAAGCAACGCTTGCTAGGTCATTGGGGTGCGTCTCCCGCCCTCAGCTTTACTTACATACACCTCAACCGGCTGATTAAAAAGTACGATCTGAGCGCAATTTTTATGGCGGGTCCCGGTCACGGCGCTCCTGGAGTTCTCGGACCTGTTTATTTGGAGGGAACTTATTCCGAGTATTATCCCGATAAAAGTGAAGACGAGGAAGGAATGGAGAAATTCTTCTACCAGTTCTCCTTCCCCGGTCACATCGGCAGCCACGTCACTCCCGAAACTCCTGGCTCCATTCACGAAGGTGGCGAACTAGGCTATAGCCTCTCCCACGGCTATGGGTCTGTCTTGGACAACCCAGACTTGATCACTGCAGTTGTTGTCGGTGATGGCGAAGCAGAAACTGGTCCATTGGCAACAGCCTGGCATTCTAACAAGTTTATTAACCCGATCCGCGACGGGGCAGTTTTGCCGATTCTGAATCTGAACGGTTATAAAATTGCCAACCCGACCATTTTGTCTCGTATCTCCTCAGAAGAGTTGGAAAGCCTTTTCCGAGGGTACGGCTACACTCCTTACGTGGTTGCCGGACAAGATCCAGAAATAATGCACCAGCAAATGGCAGCCACAATGGAAGAGTGCATTAATCAAATTCGCTCTATCCAACAAGAAGCTCGCAGTACTGGCGTTGCCAAGCGTCCCCGCTGGCCGATGATTATCCTGCGTACGCCCAAGGGTTGGACGGGTCCTAAAGAGGTAGACGGTCACAAGGTAGAAGGCTTCTGGCGGGCTCATCAGGTACCGATGGGGAACATGCACAGCAACCCCGAACACCTGAAGATGCTGGAAGAGTGGATGAAGGGCTACAAGCCTGAAGAATTGTTCGATGAGAACGGCAAGCTAATTCCTGAACTCAAAGAACTGGCTCCCAAAGGACACCGCCGCATGAGCGACAACCCTATTGCTAATGGCGGTATGGTGCGTCACGATCTGCGCATGCCTGACTTTCGCGATTTTGCGGTTGAGGTGGCTAAGCCTGGCACGATCGAAGTGGAAAATACCCGCATTCTGGGAAGTTTCCTGGCGGAAGTCATGCGCAAGAACATGAGTAATTTCCGCGTCTTTGGACCAGATGAAACCGCCTCCAACCGCCTGCAGGATCTTTATAAAGTAACCAAGAAAGTCTGGATGGCAGACTATTTGCCGGAGGACGAAGATGGCGGCGAAATGTCCCCAGACGGTCGAGTGATGGAAATGTTGAGCGAGCATACCTTGATGGGATGGCTAGAAGGCTATCTCTTAAGTGGACGACACGGCTTCTTCCATACCTACGAAGCCTTTGCTCACGTCATCGACTCGATGTTTAATCAGCACGCCAAATGGCTGGACATTTGCCAAAAAGAAGTTCCCTGGCGGGCTCCCGTTTCTTCTCTCAACATCATGCTCTCCTCTGTAGTTTGGCGGCAGGATCATAACGGCTTCTCTCACCAAGATCCTGGTTTCTTGGATCTAGTGGTTAACAAGAGTCCCGATGTCGTCCGCGTTTACTTGCCCCCAGATGCCAACTGCTTGCTGTCAGTAGGAGATCATTGCCTGCGCAGTCGGGATTATGTCAACGTGATCGTTGCTGACAAGCAGATGCACTTGCAATATCTGAGCATGGAAGAGGCAATCAAGCACTGTACTAAGGGTCTCGGCATTTGGGAGTGGGCCAGTAACGACGATCGCGGTAAAGAACCGGATATTCCCGATGTGGTGATGGCCTGCTGCGGCGATATTCCCACGATGGAATCTCTAGCGGCAACTGCTATCCTTCGAGAGGAATTTCCCGATC
>JBFRWL010000396.1:0-4097 GCA_051439565.1 Prochloraceae cyanobacterium | reverse complement strand
ACCAACTGCGCCTCTAGCCGACTCGCTATTCACACCTCAGGGTTTGCCAGCACCGACTGCACCTGTAGCCGACTCGCAATTAGAACCTCAGGGTCTGCCAGTACCGACTGCACCTGTAGCCGACTCGCAATTAGAACCTCAGGGTCTGCCAGTACCAACTGCACCTGTAGCCGACTCGCAATTAGAACCTCAGGGTTTGCCAGTACCAACTGCACCTGTTGCCAGTGTAAATAATTACCACTCTTCAATCTCAGAAACTTTTCCCGATCGCTCGGCAACATTTCTGGAGACTTCGGTTAAGAAACATAACCGAAAAGTTGGCTTTAATTACCGAGGAATTTCCACTTTAGCCATTGGTGCTCTATTCTTGCTAGAAGTTATCCGCCTGATTACAACTTCTGCAATTTCCTCACCACCAAAACTAATTTCGACCGACTCTCCCACAAATAACCCCTCACAAGTAAATAACCCTCAAACCTCTCCAATTGTCTTTAACAATCAAAGATACTCTACCTTTAGTCAATTAGATGGCGTACCTTCTGGTACCTTCAGGTATGGTGGTAGTACTGCTTGGTCCCCTATCCGAAGCAAAGTACACCCAGCGATCGAATCTGCTTGGCCAGAATTTAATCTACTGGAGCTAGAACATCCAACTATTGCACCCAGCTCAAGCATAGCAGTACAAATGTTACTGCACGATCACTTACATGTTGCCCATACCTCACGTCCTCTTCAACCGGAAGAGTATCAACAGGCAAATGAATATGGTTTCCAAATCAAGCATATTCCTGTAGCCATTGATGGTATTGCCTTTGCCGTTAACCCTAACTTGAATATCCCTGGTTTAACGCTGGCTCAACTGAGAGATATTTACACCGGAAAAATTACTAACTGGAAACAAGTAGGTGGTCCCAACTTAAAAATTATTCCCTATTCTAAATCTCCTCAAGTGAGTGGTACCGCTGAGTTTTTTGTTAGTCACCTCTTGAGCGAGGAAAAATTTGGTTCTAATGTGAAATTAGTGACCAATACTAACCGCACTCTGAAAAAATTAGCTACCAATAGAGGTGGTATTTTCTATGCTTCAGCTCCAGAGATTATCCCCCACTGTAGCGTCAAAGCACTTCCTATTGGTAATACTCCTGAAAAGCTGATTTCTCCGATTTCTCCTTACCAAAAGCCTCTATCTAAGTCCAACTCATGTGTCACCCAGCACAATCAGGCTAATCAAAAAGCCTTCCTGGATGCTAGTTATCCCCTGACTCGCTATCTCTACGTAATTGTTAAACAAAATGGTCGTATTGATCAACAAGCGGGTGAAATTTATACTCAATTACTTCTGAGTGAGCAAGGGCAGAAATTAATCGAGAAAACTGGTTTTGTTCCGATCCGCTAATGCTAAGTTTGTATTAACTAGGGTTTGGTGAAAAAGTTTTTCGGTGTAGATAGGAGTCTCCGAGTCAGGAGAGGGAGTCAGATGAGGCTTGCGCGAACCAAGTTGCTACATCTCTCAAGCCTATCCTACTTTTTTAGAGTTTATTGGAGCCCATAGCTGGGATTCTACTAGCTACTGGTAAATTTGTGACTAAATCCAAGAGGACAAACTCCGAACTAAATCCAATTTTTCGCTCTTTCTACTGCTTTTTGCCACCTAGTAAAATTGTCTTGAGCTTGTATTTTCCCGGCTCCTGGTTCAAACACTCTATCTAGTTGACGGCTAGCAATTAATTTAGTGTAATCATCCCAGAAACCCACCGCTAAACCAGCACCGAAAGCAGCCCCTTGAGCAGTAGCATCGAGAATCACTGGACGCTCGACGGGAATGCCAAGAGCGTCTGCTTGAAACTGCATTAAGAAATCGTTTTGAGCAGCACCACCATCCACTTTCAGACGAGCTACCGCCATGTCACTATCTTTGTTGATCGCCTCCACTACTTCCCTTACCTGATAGGCGATCGCTTCTAAGACAGCCCTCACCATATGTTCTCGCTTCACGCCTCCAGTAATACCGAGAAAAGCCCCCCGCGCGCTCATATCCCAATGAGGCGCACCCAAACCACTCAAAGCCGGGACAAAATAGACTCCGTTGGTATCTTTTACCTGACGGGCTAAAGATTCGGTTTCGGCGGCTGTATTAATTAGTTGCAAGCCATCCCGCAACCACTGAATGCAAGCGCCCGTAGTAAACATGGCTCCTTCTAAGGCGTAGTTAGCTGAATGTGCTTGCGTCCAAGCGACGGTAGAGAGGAGTTGCTGGCGCGATCGCATCAGATCGTCCCCTGTCTGTACGATTAAAAAGCAGCCAGTACCATAGGTGCATTTCAACAAACCTGGGCGATCGCAACCATGAGCAAAGAGTGCAGCTTGTTGATCGCCAAAAATAGCAGCGATGGGAATTTCTACCCCTAATAATTCGGGGTCTGTTTGACCAAATAAGCCCATACTAGGTAAAATTTGCGGCATCATCGAGGCAGGAATACCAAATAAATCCAGTAGCGAAGCATCCCAATTTCTCGTCTCCAAATTCATTAACATGGTCCGACTGGCATTACTATGATCTGTAGCGTGAACTTTACCGCCAGTTAAATTCCACAGTGCCCAAGTATCTATAGTCCCCGCCAAGACGTTATCTAAATCTACTGAGGGTTTTTCTTTTTTGAGCCAATCTAATAGCCAAGCCAGTTTAGTTGCTGAGAAGTAAGCATCCAGGACTAATCCTGTAGTCTGTTGGATCTGGTCTGCTTTTCCCTCTTGTCTTAATTTTTGACACATTCCTGCTGTGCGTCTATCTTGCCAGACAATGGCTTTGTGTAGAGGTTCTCCTGTAGTTTTATCCCAGAGTAAGCAGGTTTCCCGTTGTACTGTTAAACCAATAGCGGCGATCGCCTTCGGAGATATACTATGATCTTTAACTACTTTTTGAATACAAGTGAGAGTATCTTGCCAAATTTCTTTTGGGTCATGTTCTAACCACCCGGGTTGGGGATAGTACTGAGTAAACTCTTTGTAAGCCTGACCAACAATATTCCCTTGAGCATCAAATATAATGGCTCGATTTCCTGTTGTCCCGAGATCGAGAGCAAGAATATATTGATATGTATTTTCAGTCATAGCTATTTTTCTAAATAATACTACCAGTTTTTGCACAACGCCAATTAATTTCACCTGTCCTGTTCAATACAATCCATCACTCGTAAATAGGCAGGAGTATCTGCGTTAAATTCTCTTTCTTCAATGCTGTTATCATCCCGAATAGCTTTTCTGGCATTGTCAGCAATAACAGCGTTGGAAATTAACTCAAGGGCATCTAGTTGTTCAATGTTGTCAAGGGCTTCTGCATATTTTCGGCTATGAGTATGTCGAACTGACTCTTGACAATAATTCGATAATTCTCGACTTTGTGTCATCACCTCAAAGGCAAAATCTTTTTCTTCCTCGCTGCCGTATAATCCTTTATAAAGAAGATTGACCATTGAGGCATCATGGTGTTGAATACAGTATTTTTCTTCAATTTGTGGCCAATATCTTAAAGCTTTTAATCCTTCTAACGCCCCTGTATTCAATCCCGCCTTCTCACACCATTGCTCAAATTCTTCAATATTAATTGGACAGCGACCGTGTTTCCACATACCATCTGCTAGAGCTTGTCCAGCTTGGAAGTTTCTGGTTGGCTTTCCTGTCACAGGGAGCATCATACTACCTCGGACATCAGCCACCATGGCTGTTAATTGAGAAAAGGTATGGTCGCGAACTCTTTCGGTAAAGCCACCTTTATTTAGGATTGCTTCAATCCTTGGTATGGCATACCCTAACTCTGTCAAGGCTATGGTTTGCTGAGAGTAAAGTTTGTGACGATCTTGTCGTAACATAGAAACAGTTGCTGCTTGGTCTAAGCACTGATTGAGCAACAATGTGAGTAAAGTTGGGAGAATTCCTGGATTTTGCCGATGATATTCATAACCGAATCCGGCAAAAATAGATGCTATGTTTTTAGCAGCTTTGATATATTGTGCTTCAACATTGTGAATACCAGGAGAAACTTGAATATTGGGAGAGAGTTGATTTAAGATATGTGCGCCAATCAGAGCTGTTAAGGC
>JBFRWL010000395.1:0-23035 GCA_051439565.1 Prochloraceae cyanobacterium | reverse complement strand
AGTAAAGTTTCCGGGATTCCATAACCTCGGAGAAACCGATCAGAAAATAGCTGTTGATTTTTGTGCTGATTGTCAACTTGCGCTAGGATTTAGTGTAGTTAATTGACCCGATCGGGTCTCTTCTTAGATGTTTCATGAGTTCTGATTCTAATTCTTCAGTACCAGGAACTAACGTTTCTCCTTCTCTTTTCCTAGTGAATCGCTTCTCAAAAGTGAGTTTAAAAAAAGAAGGTAGCAAAATCCTGTTAATTTTACCAAAAGAAGAAACCGAATTAACAATCGATTGGTCGAAAGTTTGGCAGGAGCTAAAGTATCGCCTCAATACTAGCGAGCGTTTTTGGCAACCAGGAACAGCTGTAGATCTAATTGCTAACAATCTTTTACTCGATGGCAGACAATTACAAATTATCGCTGAGGTTCTCAGAGAAGCTGACCTTCACCTAAAGTTGATTTGTACGAGCAGACGACAAACGGCAGTAGCGGCAGCTACCGCTGGTTATTCGGTGAAACAAGAATCTCCCAGTCAATCTCTTGCTTCATCCTCACCTCAAGGAGGAAAAGAATGGGCAGAACCTCTTTACTTGCGAACAACATTACGCTCTGGGATGGAAGTACGCCATCCAGGGACGGTAGTGCTACTGGGGGATCTAAATCCAGGTGCTACGGTGATCGCTGCTGGCGATATCTTAGTTTGGGGTTGTCTGAGAGGTATTGCTCATGCTGGTGCCCAAGGCAATCGAGAATGTAGAATTATGGCTTTGAGAATGGAGCCAACTCAGCTCAGAATTGCCGATAGTGTGGCTAGGGCACCAGAAGCCCCTCCCCATCAGTTCGAGCCTGAAGTGGCGTATATTACACCAGAGGGAATTCGCCTGGCTCAAGCGATTAATTTTGCTAAATTGTACTCCTTCTCTAGCCAAGTTGGAGGTTGGATAGATAGTAAAAATGAGTAAGGTAAAGCTAGCTGTTTAATATGAGTCGTGTTATCGTAGTTACTTCTGGCAAAGGAGGAGTGGGTAAAACCACTATTACCGCTAATTTAGGGACGGCACTTGCCCAGTTAGGACATAGAGTCGCCTTAGTAGATGCAGATTTTGGTCTGCGAAATTTGGATCTGCTTCTGGGTCTAGAAAATCGAGTTGTTTATACTGCAGTCGAAGTGCTCGCAGGTGAATGTACTCTCGAAAAAGCTTTAGTTAAAGATAAACGCCAACACGGGTTAGTGCTGTTGCCTGCAGCGCAAAACCGGAACAAAGAAGCTGTAACGCCAGAACAGATGAACAAGCTAGTTAGTCAATTAGCTCCGAATTATGATTACATACTAGTTGACTGTCCAGCAGGTATAGAGATGGGCTTTCGCAACGCGATCTCTGCTGCTTCTGAAGCTTTAATTGTCACTACCCCAGAAATTGCTGCAGTAAGAGATGCCGATCGCGTCGTGGGTTTACTAGAAGCTGAAGAGATTAAGAAGATCCGTCTGATTGTCAATCGCTTGAAACCAGAGATGGTTCAACTCGAAAAGATGTTAAGTGTGGAGGATATTCTCGATCTTCTGGTCGTTCCCCTGGCTGGCATTGTTCCTGACGACGAACGGGTGATTGTTGCCAGCAACCGAGGCGAACCCTTGGTTTTATCCGACAACCCTTCTTTGCCAGCAATAGCATTTAAAAACATTGCTAGACGATTAGAAGGCGACGAAGTTCCTTTTTTAGACCTAATGGCAGCCCACGATAATTTATTTACTCGTATTCGCCGTATGTTTAAAAATTAATTTCGCTCTGTGTAAACCAAAGTAAGCCAAACCCATGATTAGCGACATTCTGGAAAAACTTTTTCCACGTAATAGTTCTCCACCCAGTAGTGAGGAAGCTAAACGCCGCCTGAAATTGGTTATAGCCCACGATCGGGTGCAACTGAGTCCCGGCATGATGGAGTTGATGCGCCAAGACATTATTGAAGTTGTCAGCAATTACTTGGAAATCGATTCTCAAGAGATGGAATTGTGTTTAGAAAATGAGGAGGACATGACAGTGTTAACCGCCAATCTGCCGATCCGGCGCGTTAAACAGAAAAAGTCACTCACGACTCCCACACTGACAAAAAATCAAGATTAGGGCTATCGACTTAAAGCGGGACAAGCTGGTTGAGACTAGGTGTCAGGTGTTAGGTCTTAGGTGGCTCAGTCTTAGGGAAAAAATTTACCTAATACCCTCTTATCATTACTTCCAGGATTAAATTCTACTTATTGAACTAACCTTTAAATTGTCTAGATTGTCCTGACTCCTGAACCCGACCCAACAAATTTTTCAGCAAACCCTAGTTAAAATTATGTCCGATAAAACTCGATCGCACTTGCCAATCTCCCCCCAAATCTTACTAAGTCTAGCGACAAGTCCATTTCTGCTCTTGGCGATCGCCTCAGAATCTTTGACAACTAGCCTCATCGAAATAGGTCAAGTATGTGAAGAATTATTTCGAGGCGATCGCTTACCACTACTGCACGTGCCGGAAGTGGAAGAGACTAAAAACGAGTAAGCATTAATTTAGTATGAGATTGTAACTAAAACTACTGCTAAAGAGATTAACTTTAAAATTAGAAAATCTATAAATTAAAGTTTAGCTGAGCGATAGTAGGTATTATGAGTTCGCTTCTTCAATCATCCGCGTCAGAATATAATATTTTTTCTACTTCCGAGATATTTTTGCGCCATCGTCTTAAATTAGTAGAAGATTTGTGGGAATCCATTCTACGGGCTGAATGCGGTCAGGATTTAGTAGATTTACTCAAAAAATTGCGTTCCATGTGTTCCCCAGAGGGACAAGCAACGGAAGTACCTTCTTCATCTGTTCCCAAATTAATTGAAAAACTCGATCTCGATGCGGCTATTCGGGCAGCCCGTGCCTTTGCCCTCTATTTTCAGTTGATTAATATTGTCGAACAGCACTACGAACAAAGGGAGCAACAAATTTCCCGCCGCGCTGCTTCTTCTCAACAAAATGGAACCAGCCAAAAGATTAACAGTTCCCTACCTCCAGCCTTGGGGGCTAATCGTCTAGAAAAAACTTTGGCCCAAGGACAGGGCAATAGTATGCCCAAAGCAGGGACCTTTCATTGGCTTTTTCCCCGTCTAAAACAACTGAACGTGCCAAACCGAAAGATCCAGCAACTCCTCGATCAAATGGATATTCGTTTGGTATTTACAGCTCACCCGACAGAAATTGTGCGCCATACCATTCGCAAAAAACAGCGGCGCATCGCTGGCATTCTCCGTCAGCTCGATCGAGGCGAGGAAGCAATTAGAGCAATGGGCGTAACAACCTCAGAAGAAGTAGAGGCAGCTAAGGAGCAGCTAACTGAAGAAATTCGCTTGTGGTGGCGTACTGACGAACTGCATCAGTTTAAACCTACCGTTTTAGACGAAGTAGATTATACTCTGCGCTACTTTGATGATGTCTTATTCGAGACTATTCCCCAACTATCTTTACGTCTCAAGCAAGCCCTACAGAAATCTTTTCGTAGCTTGCAGCCGCCGCGCAATAATTATTGTCAGTTTGGTTCCTGGGTAGGAGCTGACAGAGACGGCAATCCCTCAGTGACACCGGAAGTAACTTGGGCAACTGCTTGCTATCAAAGAAATTTAGTCTTGCAGAAATATCTTGACTCGCTCGATCGGTTAAAGGGGTTATTAAGTCTGTCCCTTCATTGGAGCAATGTTTTACCAGATTTGCTCGATTCTCTAGAGACAGATCGCATGCAAATTCCCGAGATTTACGAGCAACTAGCAATTCGCTATCGTCAGGAACCCTATCGACTGAAGCTAGCTTACATCGAACAACGGCTGAAAAATACGCGCGATCGCAATCTGAGCTTGTCTAATCCTCAACCATCAGCTGTATGGGAAACAACAACCAACATCTACCATTCTGGAGCCGAATTTTTAGCAGAACTAAAGCTAATTCAAGGTAATCTGGCTGAAACAGGTCTGAGCTGTCGCGATCTAGATAATTTAATCTCTCAAGTGGAAATCTATGGTTTTAACCTCACTCAGCTCGATTTCCGCCAAGAATCATCTCGCCACTCCGATACCATTGAAGAAATTGCCGAATATCTACAAATTCTGCCCAAACCCTACAATCAGCTCTCAGAAGAAGAACGAACTGCCTGGTTAGTAGAAGAACTCAAAACTCGCCGCCCCTTGATTCCTGGAGAAATGCCCTTTTCAGCAAAAACTTGCGAAACTGTGGAAACCTTGAGGATGCTGCGGCAGCTACAACAGGAGTTTGGTCTAGAAATCTGCCAAACTTACATCATTAGCATGAGCAATCATGTCAGCGATGTGTTAGAAGTGTTGCTGCTGGCGCAAGAAGCAGGACTCTACGACCCTGCCACCAGTACCAGTACTATTCGCATCGTACCCCTATTTGAAACAGTTGAAGACCTCAAGAGGGCACCCTCAGTTATGCGTGCCTTATTTGAGTTGCCTCTCTATCGCGCCACTCTGGCAGGAGGATATGAGAACTTAGCACAATTACAGGACCAAGAAACAGAAAAAAATGTTAAAGCTTCTCCTTTGCAACCAGCTAACTTGCAAGAGGTGATGCTCGGTTACTCCGACAGCAATAAAGATTCTGGGTTTCTCAGTAGCAATTGGGAAATTCATAAAGCTCAGAAAGCCTTGCAGAAACTCGCTCAGGAGTACGGGATTTCTTTGCGGATCTTTCACGGACGGGGCGGATCTGTAGGTCGCGGCGGCGGTCCTGCTTACGCGGCTATTCTGGCACAGCCCACTGGCACGGTGAACGGACGGATTAAGATTACAGAACAGGGAGAAGTCCTCGCTTCTAAGTACTCTCTGCCTGAGTTAGCACTCTATAACTTAGAAACTATTACTACAGCTGTAATTCAAGCTAGTTTGTTAGGGAGTGGCTTTGACGATATTGAGCCTTGGAATGAAATTATGGAGGATTTAGCAGCGCGATCGCGGGCTGTCTACCGAGGTTTGATTTACGAACAACCTGATTTTATTGATTTTTTCCTCTCTGTCACTCCCATTCAAGAAATTAGTCAACTGCAAATTAGTTCTCGTCCTGCTAGGCGCAAGAGTGGGAAGAAAGACCTCAGTACTTTGCGGGCTATTCCTTGGGTGTTCAGTTGGACTCAAACCCGCTTTCTGCTTCCTGCTTGGTACGGTGTCGGTACAGCAGTCCAAGAATTTCTCCAGGAAGAACCAGAGGAAAATCTGAAGCTGCTACGCTACTTTTACATAAAATGGCCATTCTTCAGAATGGTTATTTCTAAAGTAGAGATGACTCTGGCAAAAGTAGATTTGCAAATGGCTCATCACTATCTCAGCGAACTATCTAAACCAGAAGATCAAGAACGCTTTGAAAGGCTGTTTGAGCAAATTGCTCAAGAATATCGCTTGACGCGAGATTTAGTCCTCAATATTACCGATCGCGAACGTCTTTTAGACGGAGATCTCGAATTACAAAGATCGGTGCAGCTACGCAACGGCACAATAGTTCCTTTAGGTTTCTTACAAGTTGCCTTACTCAAGCGACTGCGAGAATACAGCGATCGGGCCGCATCTGGTGTCATTCACTTTCGCTACAGTAAGGAAGAATTACTGCGGGGGGCACTGTTAACTATTAATGGCATTGCTGCGGGAATGCGCAATACAGGTTGATCCAGCTTTCGGCTAGGGGTTAGGAGTCAGAATAATCTAGATAATCTGCCTCCTGCCTTCTCTTAAAGATAGACTGGCAGAGTGAAGTGGAAACAACTGCCTTCGTTAGGAATGCTATCGACCCATATTTGACCGTAGTGGGCGCAGATCACCTTACGGCAGAGAGAAAGACCAATTCCATATCCCTCTTTTGCTTCATCTCGCTTGAGTCGAAAATGTCCTTCAAAAATGCGCTCCTTCTTTTCTGCTGGGATACCCAGACCAGTGTCGCTAACGCTCACCTGAACTTTCTGAGTTGTCCGGTGGAGAATTAAAAGTTTGATTCTACCTCCTTCTGGTGTGTACTTAATAGCATTGTCTAAAAGGTTAATGATTACTTGTCGCACCAATTCTTCATCCGCATAAACCTGAGGTACGTCCTGAGGTAAATCTGTTTCAATTATTTGAGACTTTGCCTGAAACCTTTCTGCAAATTGAGTCACAATTTCTTGACACAGACACTGCAAAGATAGGGGATGAGGTTTAATCTGCAGTTTAGCATTCATGGTCTTGGAGGCTTGCAGTAAATCCCCAATCATGCGGTTCATAATCTGGAACTGTTTTCGTGCCTGCTTGTATAGCTGCTCTTTCAAAGCAACAACCCGAGTGATATCTTGGTGATTTTCTGCCAATTCCAGGGTCTCTAGGGCGATTGATGCCGCAGTTAGAGGACTGCGCAGATCGTGAGCCAACATTGCCAAGACCTGATCTTTAAATTGCAACTGTTCTAAAAGTTGTTCTTTTTCTTTTTTGAGAAGAAATATTTCATCAGAAAGCTTCATCAGTTCTGCTGAATACCCTAGAGAAACAATTTCTGAGGTCTCGATCGAATCCTCAGATGAGTTTTCTGGTTCTGGGGAATTCTCTTGGGGTCGATCGAGACAAATTTGCCACCGATGCCACCACTTGTTTAACTGAGCAACCAAATCGCTTCCTGCTAAAATTTGTCTCGGTAGAGGAGAAATTTTGACCAAAGCTGGGGTTGCCACCAGTCTAAAATGCTCAACTAAATAGGGCTGCTCTTTGATATCAATGACTTGAAGTGCAAAGGAATAATTCTCCTTTAAACTTTGGAGATAGCTCTTAATTCCCTTGATATCTTCCTGCGAACTAGAGCGATCGTCAACAAATAGCAGTAGTTGGAGCAACACCTTTGAATTATTATTTTTTCCTGGGGCTGCCTGCTCGCTATTGGATTGTAGCACTGGGGAAAATCACCGATAGGATGACAACAAAAATCAACTTCGCTTTCTTATAAATCTATGTTATTGCTTAATCTTATCTCAATGTCTATTTTAGGGGGCTAATTTTGTCAGACCTGGACTTTTGCCAGAAATCTAATAATTTTTTTTCTCGACCTCGATCTTTAAACATTAAGATAGGATAAAATTTATCCTGTGTGTTTTAGCGCCTTACTGACCTAGAAAAAATAGCGAAACTACTATGGCTCTTGGCTACGTTGCTCTCGTCCTTCACGCTCACTTACCTTTTGTGCGGCATCCAGAAAGTGATTATGTCTTGGAAGAAGAATGGCTCTTTGAAGCTATTACTGAAACTTATATCCCTCTACTGCACGTTTTTGAAGGTTTAAAGCGGGACGGGATTGACTTCAAAATTACCATGAGTATGACACCTCCCTTGGTGTCAATGTTAAGAGATCCTCTTTTGCAAGAGCGCTATGAAGAACACTTAGCGAAGCTAGAAGAACTAGTAGACAAAGAAATTGAGCATAACGAGCATAACGGTCACATTCGTTATCTTGCCGAATATTATGCTCAAGAGTTCCATACTATTCGCCAGACTTGGGAACGGTACGATCGCGATTTAGTGGCAGCATTCAAACAGTTTCTCGATAGTAACAATCTAGAAATCATTACTTGCGGCGCTACTCACGGTTATCTGCCGCTAATGAGGATGTACCCTCAAGCAGTGTGGGCCCAAATTCAGGTTGCTTGCGAACACTACGAAGAACATTTTGGTCGCCCTCCCCAAGGCATATGGTTGCCCGAATGCGCTTATTATGAAGGGTTAGAAAGGATGCTAGCGGATGCGGGACTACGCTATTTCCTCACTGACGGACACGGTCTTCTCTACGCTCGCCCTCGTCCCCGCTTTGGCTCTTACTCTCCTATCTTTACAGAAACTGGAGTAGCAGCTTTTGGGCGCGATCACGAATCTTCTCAGCAGGTATGGTCTTCAGAGGTAGGATATCCTGGAGATCCAGAATATCGAGAATTTTACAAGGATTTGGGTTGGGAAGCAGAATACGAGTACATCAAGCCCTACATAATGCCTAACGGTCAGCGGAAGAATACGGGCATTAAGTATCACAAGATCACCAGTAGGCAAGCTGGCTTGTCCGACAAAGCACTTTACGATCCTTACTGGGCAAGGGAAAAGGCGGCAGAACATGCTGGTAATTTCATGTACAACCGCGAGACGCAAATAGAGCATCTTGCTGGAATTATGCAGCGTCAGCCAATTGTCGTTTCTCCCTATGATGCTGAGTTATTCGGTCACTGGTGGTATGAAGGACCCTGGTTTATTGATTACTTGTTCCGCAAGTCCTGGTACGACCAAAATGTCTATGATATGACTCACCTAGCAGATTATTTGCGCAGTCATCCGACTCAGCAAGTTTGTCGTCCTTCTCAATCAAGCTGGGGGTTTCGGGGGTTTCATGAATATTGGCTGAATGAAACGAACGCTTGGATTTATCCCCATCTACATAAGGCAACTGAACGGATGATTGAGTTGGCACATCGGGAGCCTGCAGATAAGTTGGAATGGATGGCTTTGAATCAGGCAGCAAGAGAGTTGCTGTTGGCACAATCTTCTGATTGGGCATTTATTATGCGCACAGGGACGATGGTTCCCTATGCGGTACGTCGGACTCGATCGCACCTATTAAGGTTTAATAAACTTTACGAAGATATCAAGATTGCTAAAGTAGATTCCGGTTGGCTGGAGAAGGTAGAAAAGATTGATAATATCTTCCCTAACATTAACTATCGGGTTTATCGACCTTTATAGTTCTCTGTCTTTAAGGGTCAAGCTAGATCATCCGTGAAAATTGCGAGAAATATTCTCTTAGCTCTTTTTATCTCGGCTTGTCTGTATTTGTTCTTTTGGCCTGTTCCCGTCAATCCAGAGGCATGGCAAGTTCCAGAGATTCCTCAACTACAAGGTATTTATACCCCCAATACTTACCTCTCAGCAATCGAGCAGTTAGGTAAAGGTGAGGATATTGGAGCCGAAGACGTAGATGTAGATTCGCTAGGGTGGATTTATGGTTCTTTTGTCGATGGGCGCATCCTGCGGTTTACGCCCGACGGCACCCATAGTGAAGAATTTGTCAATACTGGCGGGCGACCCCTAGGCATGGAATTCGACTCTCAGGAAAACCTGATTGTTGCTGATGGGGAAAAGGGTTTGTTGTCTGTATCCCCTGAAGGGGAACTAACCCTACTAGCTACTGAGGCTGACGGCTCACCATTTCGCTTGACAGACGATCTAGACGTTGGGGTGGATGGCAAGATCTACTTTTCTGATGCATCAGACAAATTTCCCCTGAAGGATTACATATTCGATCTGATGGAACACCGCCCCAATGGAAGGTTACTCGTCTACGACCCAAAAACTAAAGAAACTACCCTGCTACTGGACGACTTATATTTTGCTAATGGCGTAGCGGTCAGCCCAGATCTAAACTTTGTGTTGGTAGTGGAAACAAGTTCTTACCGGGTGAAAAAATACTGGCTCAAGGGAGATAAACAAGGAACTTCCGAAGTAATTATAGATAACCTGCCTGGATTTCCCGACGGGATTTCTTCAAATGGTCAGGGAATATTCTGGATGGCGATCGCCTCACCGAGAAATCCACTCATAGATCGATTCGCACCCAGCCCCCTAATACGTAAAATGCTCTTGCGTTTACCTAAGTTTATGTTACCAGCACCGGAACGCTATGGTTTTGTTCTAGGCATAGACGGCAACGGCAACGTACTGCATAACTTACAAGACCCCTCACCCGAATCCTATTCTCCTATTACTAGCGTTGAGGAAAATGAAGGGATACTATATCTTGGCTCTTTGACCTACGACGCGATCGGCAGGATAAAAGCACCTCAATCTTAAGTAATATCAATTTCGTTTAAGATTGATTGCTACACTTCGTTTAGGAAAGGCATTGATTTCGAGATTTCAAGTTTTGGCAGAGCGATATCTTTGTGCAATTTATCGATATTGAGCCTTTATCCTTCTATTTTACATAACTTTACAACAATTCTAAAAAAAAAATTAGGAATATGCACTTAATAATTAATTGACTACAAAATAATTGTGAAATTTTTGCGAAAGAGCCAATTTAAAAAGTGTCTAAATCTAATTCTTTAAGTTCGGAAAAAACCTCGCCAGCTAATGACCTGGAAGGGATTGAGGGAATTCTCTATCTAGCTCCAGTAATTGGTATTATCTTCATAGTTATGTTTATCTGCTCCCATAGTCCGCGAGCGATGTCGTGGCTGACCCAGTGCATCCATGAAAGTGTTTCCCTGCTAGTTGCAGTTGGTTTTATGGGCTGGTTCTTTTGGACTCTAATCAGAGATAAATTAGCAGAGCGGCAAGTTCAGCAACCCAGTAAGCAGCAATTAACTAGATGTAGCTCTGATTTTTCCCGCTGCGGAACCAAGCTAGCCTGCAAACATTGTGCGTTTGCCCAGTAAGCGATCGAGCTTTTAATTTAGTTAAGAAGGGGTCAAGAAAACTTCTTTAATATTCCCGCTCATTCTGGTTCGGATCAAGGCGTAGAGGATTTAACTTGTCTTGATGGGATTACCTCAACAAACACTTCAAAAGGCTGTCCCAGTTGCTCTCTTAGGATTTGTTCCAACTTAGCTACGTCTTCTGGAGTTACTAATTCTATTGCTTGAACTCTTAATATTACAGAAGCAGGCTTAGTTTTCCAAATAACTTCTGAATCGATAACTTTGATATCGGGCCTTTTAAGTGCGAAACTAATTGCTTTGGGAATGGCATCTTCGACCCGAGTTTGTCCTAGTAACTGCCAAAAACTAATTCCTAAGGGCACTGCAAGTAAAGCAATCAGAAATCCAGATACTCCCCAAGAAAGATTCCTGCTGAGCTCGTTACTGCCAGCATACCCGCCTAGGATATAGATTATCAGACAAGCAAAACTGATGCCAATCAGGTTAGTCAGGTAAAGCAAGGTTGCTCCCTGGGCCAATTGCCATTCTGCTTGAGATAGAGTCAGACCAACAACACACAAAGGCGGCATTAGAGCCACAGCAATAGCCGTACCTGGAATAGCATCTCCGAGATTCGGATGAATCTTAGCATAGCCACTGATACCTCCTGCCACCAAAGCAATTAACAAGTCAATCATATTTGGTTGAGTTCTCGATGCAACTTCACTGCCAAAACTAGGCAGATTGATAGCCAAACCAACCAAATAAGAGCTACAAACAGCTACAATACTGCCTAAAGCGATCGAGGTGAAACTGCTGCGTAGAAGTGTTAAGTCTCCTTCTAGAGCAGCAAAAGACAATCCTCGTAAAGGTAGCATTAGGGGCGCGATAATCATAGCGCCAATAATGACAGCAGAACTATTAAGAATTAGCCCAAAGGTGGCAATTAGACAAGAACTGACAATCAGAACTAAGTAGCTTTGGGTAAGTTTTGAATCTTTAATTAGAGATTCCCTCAGTTGAATAATGGGAATTGCTCCTAGACCGAAAATTTTAAATAGCTTCAGATTTCGGCGCATTGATGAAGTTACAGAAACGTGGCATCCTTCCACGGTTCATACTCCTTACGCCGCATTATACCCTGGGTTTGCTCTCAGTGAAGTGAATCTTCCAGCGATTTAATTGCTGTTATTTATCAGTTATTTACTAATAGTTACCCAGCTAAAATCCCATCACCTCAGCTACTGCTGACAAATCCGGCGCAATTCCTGACTTAAGCGGATTTTTACTATGGTCGATCGCGCAATCAGGATCTTTGAGTCCATTCCCGGTAAGTACGCAGACCACGGTTGCACCGCTGGGAACTCGGTCTTTAAGTTTCAATAAACCAGCTACAGAAGCAGCACTAGCAGGTTCGCAAAAAATTCCTTCTTGGGATGCTAGCCATCGATAAGCTTCTAATATCTCTGCGTCAGTGACACAGTTAAATTCACCTTGACTCGATTCTTTCGCTGCTACTGCTTTTTGCCAATTAGCAGGATTGCCAATTCTAATCGCTGTGGCTATAGTTTCGGGATCGAGTACGGGTTGACCGCTAATCAACGGCGCAGCGCCAGCAGCTTGAAAACCCATCATTTTAGGCAGGCGATCGCATCTCTCCTGCTGATGGTACTGACAAAAACCCATCCAATAGGCACTAATATTACCTGCATTGCCTACAGGAATGCACAGCCAATCTGGAGCATTTCCCAAAACATCAATAATTTCAAAAGCAGCAGTTTTTTGCCCTTCTAAGCGATAGGGATTGACAGAATTAACCAGAGTAACGGGATAATTCTCCGACATCTCCCTGACAATCTTCAAGGCTCGATCGAAATTGCCCTCAATGGCAATTACTTCCGCCCCATAAACTAAAGCCTGAGCTAATTTGCCCAGTGCTACATAACCCTCAGGAATAATCACAAAAGCCCGCATTCCGGCGCGGCGGGCATAGGCTGCTGCTGAGGCTGAGGTATTACCCGTACTAGCACAGATTACCGCTTTTGCTCCCGCTTCTTTGGCTTTAGAAATCGCCATGGTCATACCCCGATCCTTAAAACTGCCAGTGGGGTTAAGACCGTCGTATTTAACAAATACTTTTACTTGGCGACCAATTGCTCCAGCAATAGATGGCACTGGAATTAGAGGTGTATTCCCTTCCAGCAGAGTGACTACTGGAGTAGCATCGCTGACTGGAAGATAGGGACGATAAAACTCGATTAAACCAGGCCAATTGCTTAAATTTGAACTTTTTTTGCTGAAGTCTGAAATACCATCGTAGGTTGGTTTGCTAGTTGCCAAATCTTGGTTAACCATAGACATATCTCTTTCAGACTTCAGATTTTTCTTTTCAGACTATAATTCTACCCCGATCTTTGATTTGAGGTGCCAGACGCTTTTTCTGACCTTGTTTATTGCTCTTGCGCTTGAGATTAGGTTTAGGAGTCAGGTTAGTTTCTGGAACTTCCCAATCGGTTTTCATCCAATGGGGGCAGTCTCGATCGTACATCATTTGCAAAGCTGCAGCAGCGATCGCCTGGGGATCATACTCACCACTTAACTCTCGTACTATCGGCAGGAAGGAAGCCATCCTTTCCCCAGAAAGCGTCTCTTTTACTTGTGCTTGTAGTTTGGCGAGTCGCTTCGCTTCTACCTGGGAGCGATCGGGGATTTTACACACTTTTAAGTTTTGCCTGACCCGACGCTCGATTTGTCGTAACATGCGGCGATCAATGGGTTGCACTAAAGAAATTGCTGTTCCTGTTCTACCAGCTCTTCCCGTGCGACCAATACGATGTATGTAGGTTTCGCTATTATCTGGCAAGTCGTAATTAATCACGTGGGTCAGATTCTCCACATCTAGACCCCGCGCAGCAATATCGGTAGCTACTACCATTCGTATTTTACCGTCCCTAAAGCGCTGTACCAGCCGCTCCCTCTGACCTTGGCTCAGATTACCGTGATATTCATCCACACTCTGACCGTACTCTTGCAATTTACAGGTCAGTTCAGCCGCAGTACGTTTGGTACGAACGAAGATAATTGCCGATTCTGGAGTTTCTATCTCTAAAATCGGTTGTAATGCTTTGATTTTATCCCAGCCACGAGGCACCATATAAACGTGCTGGTCTATTCTCGCTGGTGCTGCTTTAGGTTGCTCGACGCTAACTGTTACTGGGGAGTTAAGAAATTGTTGAATCAATTCTTGGATCTCCCGAGGCATTGTCGCCGAAAAGCAAGCTGTCTGACGACTAGTTGGCGTTTGTTGCAGTATTCTCTTAACGTCGTCAATAAAGCCCATGCTCAGCATTTCATCAGCTTCATCTAAGACCACCGAGACAAGTTGGTCTAAGTGCAGTTGTTTGCGATCTAGTAAATCTATGATCCGTCCTGGCGTACCGACGACAACGTGAACGCCTCGTTGCAAACTGCGAATTTGCCTTTCAATTGACTGACCGCCACAAACCGTTAAAACGTAAAGCCTGTCTTTACCAAAAAAATCTTTTATTGCTTGAGCTACTTGAATAGCTAATTCTCTAGTTGGTGTTAGAATTAAGGCTTGTACTTCCTTGTTAGTGGGGTCAATTCTGTCTAAAATCGGCAAAGAAAAGGCGGCGGTTTTACCCGTTCCTGTTTGCGATTGACCTACCACATCGCGACCTGCTAGAAGTTGGGGAATTGCCTGGGCTTGGATGTTAGTGGGGCTAAGGAAACCTATTGCCTCTAATTGTTCAATGCGATCGTCGGATAATCCTAGGCTCTTGAAGGAAATTGTCATAAGTTACGTGTTTTAATTATTCCTTTGGTTTTTTTTAATGATTCAACTTTTTTTTATTTCTGCTGCTAAGTCAAGCTTTGCTTTCGCACTCTTAGTTACGTTTAATCAATGAAAAATATTTTCACTAACCGCTCCTTAGTTATTTAATTGTCCTGAAACTGCTGTTCAACTTTACCGTAGAGATCGTAGGGATCAGCACCAGTAATTTTCACTGGAACTATTGTTCCTAGTGATGCTTGCCCTTGAATGTAAACGAGTCCATCCACCTCCGGGGAAAAACGTGCCGAGCGACCAATCAATTCACCTGTCTGAGGATTTTCTTGCTCTATCAAAACGTCAACTGTTTTGGCGATACAAGCTTGATTTTTTCGAGCCGCAATCGGTTGCTGCACTTCCATCAAGATATCTCGACGAGCATTCATTACTGCTTGAGGAACTCGGTCGGGCAGTTCGTAGGCTGGGGTTCCTTCTTCTGGTGAGAAAGTAAAGACACCTACGTGGTCAAACTCGTGACGCTTGACAAATTCTACCAGATGCGCAAAATGCTCGTCTGTTTCGCCAGGGAAGCCCACGATCGCAGTAGTCCGCAAAACTGCTTCTGGAATTGCAGTTTTAATGCGTTCAATAATAGCATCATTTAGGTTTGCTTGCCAGGGGCGATTCATCGCACGCAAAATTTCTGGGTGAGAATGCTGTAGAGGTAAATCTAGATAAGGTAAAACATTGGGAGTTTCCAAGATTACTTGTATTACTTTAGCAGTTAATCCTGTAGGGTAAGCATAATGCATTCTAATCCAGGGGATCTCAACTTTACCCAACTCCTGGAGCAGTTCAGCTAATTTTGGCTCTCCGTATAAATCTATGCCGTAATTAGTAGTTATTTGGGAAATGAGAATTATTTCCTTAACTCCCTGTGCAGCCAGTTCTCTAGCTTCAGCGACAATAGATTCAATTGAGCGGGATCGCTGATTTCCTCGTAAGTGGGGAATAATACAAAAACTACAGCGATAATCGCAGCCTTCTGCTACTCGCAGATAAGCTACGCCTTCGTTGGTAGTTCGATAGCGAGGGGTAGTTTCGTCAGCAATATAGCTAGGTTCGGCCGAAATCTCTTTAACTCTTTCTCCAGCTTCTACCCGCTCAATCACTTCGACAATTTTGTGGTAATCTCCCGTCCCCACCACTGCTACTGCTTCTGGCAACTCTTGCAGTAGTTTTTCTTGGAAGTGTTGAGCCAAGCAGCCGGAGATAACTATTTTTTTCTTAGCTTCTGCTAATTCTACTAAGGTACGAACTGACTCTTCTCTGGCCTCTTGAATAAAACTACAGGTATTAACAATGACGCAGTCTGCTAATTCTTCGTTAGCATCAACTGGGTAGCCTGCTTTTACCAGCAGACCTAGCATATGCTCCGTATCAATCCTATTTTTTTCGCAGCCTAGATGAGATATGGCAATTGTTGGCTTGTTGCCCATAAATATATAGTTAACTCATTTTAGTTTAGTGAGATACTTGTCCTATTGTAAAGACATTTTAACAGATTGAGAAAGTGAGAAAATCGGGAGAAGACCAAAAAAGATCTGAATTATTTTCACACAGGTACCTATGCCAGATAGAATTTGGTATTGAGATAGAGCAGACGGCAGAAACTAGGCGGTGCGTTAGGTAGATTCTGTGAACTTATATCAAATTTTCAACACATCAAATCCAATTATTGGCGTGGTTCATTTGTTGCCTTTGCCGATTTCTCCTCGCTGGGCGGGTAGTTTGCCAGCAGTAATTGAAAGGGCAGAACAGGAAGCTACGGCTTTGGCAGCGGGTGGCGTGGACGGAATTATTGTCGAAAACTTCTTTGACGCTCCCTTTGCCAAAGAACAAGTAGATCCAGCAGTGGTGAGCGCCATGACGTTGATTGTAGATCGGATCATGAACCTGGTTATGTTACCAGTGGGGATCAATGTTTTACGTAACGACGCCAGAAGTGCTATGGCGATCGCCACCTGTGTCAAAGCCCAGTTTATTCGGGTCAACGTGCTGACAGGGGTAATGGCAACAGATCAGGGGATCATTGAAGGAGTTGCCCATCAACTGCTTCGCTATCGTCGGCAACTAGGCAGCGACGTCGCTATTTTAGCAGACGTTTTAGTCAAACACGCTCGACCTCTAGGAACTCCCAATTTGACTACGGCAGTTCAAGACACAATAGAGAGAGGTTTAGCCGATGGCGTGATTCTTTCCGGTTGGGCAACGGGGAGTCCTCCCAGCTTAGAAGATTTGGAACTAGCCTCAGCCGCAGCCAAAGAAACGCCAGTTTTTATTGGTAGCGGTGCCAATTGGCAAAATGTTGCCAAGCTGATGCAAGCAGCTGACGGGGTGATCGTTGCTAGTTCTCTGAAAAGGCGAGGACAGATAAGCGAACCAATCGATCCCATCCGCGTGTCTCAGTTTGTCGAAGCAGCTAGGCAAGGCGCTGCGACTAGAGTGGAAAAAGCTCGATCGGTGTCTTCAATCAAACTTCCTCAATAGCGGTTATGGTGGAAAACAAATCTTCATCTAGGTCAGAGGCTAAATGCCATAAGGGAAAAACTAGGAATTCCCAGCAGTTGTATAGGAAAGCCTACACTATACTCGAAGAGTTAGTTTAGGAGGATGTCACATTATGCAAAATATGCGTCGCCGACGTTCTATTCCGTGGATTTACCGCTGGTCGCGACCCCTAATTGGCGCGATCTCTATTATCGGTGCCTTACTAACAGCCTATCTGACTATAGAAAAGCTAACAGGTGGTGAAGTTGCCTGTACTATGGAAGCAATTCAGTCTGGTGCTGGCTGTAATGACGTTCTCTCCAGTGCCTATGCAACTGTTTTTGGGCTGCCTCTGAGTCTGTTTGGTTTCCTGGCTTATACTAGCATGGCAACTTTTGCCCTCGTTCCGCTGGCAGTTCAAGGAGAATCTAATAAAAAACTGAGAAATCAACTGGAAAATTGGAGTTGGTTGCTCTTGTTAATTGGCGGAACAGCAATGGCGGTTTTCAGCAGCTATTTAATGTACATTCTTGCTTCTGAAATTAAAGCTGTCTGTCCCTACTGTATTGCTTCTGCCCTATTCTCCTGGAGTTTATTGATTCTGAGCATCATAGGTCGCAATTGGGAAGATATAGGTCAAATATTTTTCACCATTTTTATAGTAGCTATATTGACTTTGGTTGCTGTTTTAGGAATTTATTCCCAAGTTAACGTGGCTACCAGTAATAATTCCGAGCGCGTAGCGATCACTGAACCAAAAGGCAATCCCAATCCACCAATTGGTTGGGAAATAACTACCACTTCTACCAAAGCAGAAATAGATTTAGCGAAGCATCTTTCTCAGACTGGTGTTAGTAAATATGGTGCTTGGTGGTGTCCTCACTGCTACGAGCAAAAACAGTTATTTGGCAAAGAAGCATTTAAACAAATAAACTACGTTGAGTGCGATCCCAGAGGTACAAACCCACAACCCCAGCTTTGTAAAGACAAAGGAATTACATCTTTCCCCAGCTGGGAAATTGACGGTAAATTCTATAGAGGTGTTCAAACTCCAGATAAATTGGCAGAGTTATCTGAGTATGAGGGAGCGAAGAATTTTAAGTACACTATGCCAGGACTCTAGGGGATCGGGGGTCAGGGGAATACTAAACTTTTTCCTTTTACTTTTTCCCTTTCCCCAACCTCTCAACTTGTGTAGCATTTAATATCAAATTCTAATTCTTTACGGGTCATTGGGGTAAAATTAAGTTTCGTCATCTTCCTAAAACTCCCAGTTTCCATAGCAACACTCGCTTAACCACTAACTGCCAGCCAATGTTGTAATTCTTCCCATCCCAAACCCTTGCGAACTACTACAGGTTCTTGGTTGGTGAAATCCAGAATAGTAGAAACTTCAAAACCGGGCTCCGAACTATCATCAATGATAATGTCCACTAGCTTATCAAGCTCGTCAAACAGTCTAGCTTTTTCTAACCCAATGGTGGGAAATTCTCCCTCCTCATCTGGTAAATGAGCAGAAGTAGAAATAATCGGGTTTTCTAGAGACTTTAGTAGTGCTTGACACACAGCACGATCGGGAACGCGAATACCAGTAGTTTTACGTTTGGGACTCATCACCAGCTTAGGTACTAATTTGGTCGCTGGTAACAAAAAAGTATATGGACCCGGAATTAAACGCTTCATAATCCGATATGCTCTATCTGTTACCAGTGCATACTTAGAGATATTGGATAGAGATGAACATAAGAAAGTTAGGGGCTTATCATTAGATAGTTGTTTGAGATTTCTCACTCGTTCTACTGCCGATTTAACGCTGAGATCGCAACCAATGGCATAGACAGTATCAGTAGGATAGAGCATTACAGCACCATTTTTGAGTGCATCCGTGATTTTTTCTATACTGCGTTGCTGGGGATTTTCTTGGTGAAGAGAGTAGAAGATAGCCATAATAAATTATTCGATATGAAAAAGGTTGCTTATCTAGAATGTCCGACCGGAATTGCTGGTGATATGTGCTTGGGAGCGCTGGTAGATGCAGGTGTACCTTTAAACTATTTAATTGAAACACTTCAGGGTCTCGAGATTGGAGAAGAATATCATTTAAGAACAGAAAAAGTTGATCGTCACGGTCAGCTAGCTACAAAATTTCATGTAGATTTATTTAAGCTTAAAAAGCATCACCGACATTTACCAGAAATTGAGAGAATAATTAAAAATGCTTCTTTGCCACCAAGAGCATTAACTTGGAGTTTAGAGGTATTTCGTCAACTGGCAATTGCAGAAGGTGCGGTACACGGCATCGAGCCAGAAAAATTTCATTTTCACGAAGTTGGCGCTACTGATGCCATAGTGGATATTGTCGGTACTTGTTTGGGCTTAGATTGGCTAGAAATTGAGGAATTGCAATGTTCTAACATGCCTACAGGTGGCGGGAGAGTCAAGGCTGCTCACGGTCTTTTACCAGTGCCAGTTCCCGCCGTGTTGAAGTTGTGGGAATCTCGTCAAGTGCCAGTATACAGTAATGGTATTGAAAAAGAACTGGTAACTCCTACCGGAGCGGCGATCGCCGTAACTCTTGCTACTGGTTTTGGTCCGCCGCCAGCCATGAAAATTAAGCGGATTGGATTAGGGGCTGGTTCAAAAGATTTACCAATTCCTAATATACTGAGGCTTTGGCTGGGGGAAGCAGAAACAGAAGAAAATTTAACTTCAGGAACGATTTTAGAGACAATTTGGGTACTCGAGACACAAATTGACGATCTCAGTCCTCAAGCGATCGCCTACACTTGCGAGCAACTATTTCAGGCGGGAGCAGTAGATGTTTTTACTCAAGCTATTGGCATGAAAAAATCTCGTCCTGGAATTCTCTTAACCGTTATTTGTCCCCCAGAAAAAGTCTCTAGCTGCGAACAAGTTATCTTTCGAGAAACTACTACTCTAGGTATTCGCCGTCTGAAGATGCAACGCTCGATTTTACAACGAGAAATACAGCAAGTAGAGACAGCTTACGGCACAGTAAGAGTCAAGGTCGCAACTCAAGGTGAAGAAATTGTTAACGTCCACCCAGAATATCAAGACTGTGCTGCATTAGCAATTGAACACAACCAGCCTTGGCACAAAATACATCGAATAGCTTTAGATGCCTGGTATGACCAGCAAAAAGAAGATTTGTAAACTATGGTTGACAACTCATTAATTATTACTAAAGTTACCCAAGCAGTTATTACTAAAAAGGCAGAAAAACCATCTCCTGACTCAGTAGTAGAAGCGCTACTAATAGCGGAAAAAACTGCTAAGAAAAATAAGCAAAAGTATAGCTTCGACCAGTTAAGAGGAACTTGGCGCTTATGTTTTATTACTGGAACCAAAAAAAGCCGCGCTAGAGCAGGAATAGTTCTAGGTGCGGGACGCTATCTTCCTGACTGGGTGAAAATTAAAATTACCTATCAAGCTAATACCGAGCCAACAGTAAAACAGGAACAAGATTTTGAGGCTGGTAGAGTAGAAAATTTAGTTGAACTAGGTCCTCTACAATTGTGCGTAACTGGTCCAGTTAAATTCTTGTCTGGGAAAAACATTCTCGTCTTTGATTTTACCAGAACGATCGTGCAAGTATTTGGCGTTAAACTCTATTCCGGATACATTCGCGGTGGTAAAGTAAGCGAGGAGAAATTTTATCAAACCAGCGTCAGCAAACAAGCATTTTTTGCCTACTTTCTAGTTACAGAAGCATCGATCGCAGCTAGAGGAAAGGGAGGCGGTTTAGCCATTTGGGCAAGAGTTTAACCACCTGCGGCGGAAGGGAAGTCGCTAGGCGCACCTTCGGTGGGGTAGGAGGAGGAATAAGAGAAGAAGTAGTAAAGCTTGATTGAAAAGATTAATAACCAACAATAAAAATGGTATTGTTGTTGGTTCAAGCTAATATAGGGAATTGTTAAGAGTCGGGGTTGATTAGTCGGTGCTAGACCTCAAACAAATACGAGAAAATCCAGAAGCTACCCAGGAATTGCTAAATCGCCGTAGTGCTGATGAATACGATCTTCAGCCTATTTTAGAACTTGATCGCCAGCAAAAAACCTTAGAATCTACTCGCACGCAGTTGCAAACTCGCAGTAACGAAATTGGCAAGTCGATCGGTCAGAAGATTAAAGGCGGTAACGATCCCAAAGGTGCAGAAATTCAATCCCTCAAAGAAGAGGGGAACGAAGTTAAAAGTAAGCTAAGTCAATTAGAACCCCAGGAAAAAGAGCTTAAAGCGCAAATAGAAGCCTTTTTGTTAGAAATTCCTAATCTACCGAGAGAATCAACCCCTCTAGGTAAAAGTGAAGCAGAAAATGTAGAAGTTCGCCGCTGGGGAGACGAATACCTGCCGCAAAACGATCGCATTCTACCTCATTGGGAAATTGGCGAAAAACTAGGCATTCTGGACTTCCAGCGAGCAGTAAAAGTGGCTCAAAGCCGATTTGTCAGCTTAATTGGTGCAGGTGCAGCTTTAGAAAGAGCATTGATTAATTTTATGCTCGATCGGCAAATTGCTGCCGGATACCTAGAAGTAATCCCCCCAGTCCTAATTAATACTCGAAGTCTCACAGCAACGGGTCAGTTACCTAAGTTTGCTGAAGAAAGCTTTAAATGCGAACCGGACGACCTGTGGCTGAGTCCTACTGCGGAAGTCCCTCTAACCAATCTATACCGAGAAGAAATCATCAATGCAGACCAACTCCCGATTAAACACTGTGCTTACACTCCCTGTTTTCGCCGAGAAGCGGGAAGTTATGGCAAAGACACGCGGGGACTAATTCGCTTGCACCAATTTAATAAAGTTGAATTGGTTAAAGTCGTTCATCCCGACACCTCAGAGGAAGAACATCAATCCCTAGTCAAGAATGCAGAAGCTATCTTGCAAGCTTTAAAGTTGCCTTATCGAGTCATCGAACTGTGTACCGGAGATTTAGGCTTTAGCGCGGCAAAATGCTACGATCTAGAAGTATGGCTTCCTTCTTCTGGCAAGTATCGGGAAATTTCTAGCTGTTCTAATTGTACGGACTTCCAGGCGCGACGTGCAGGGATTCGCTTTAAGGAAACTGGCAAGAAGGGTACTAAATTTGTTCACACCCTCAACGGTTCTGGACTAGCAGTTGGTCGCACCATGTCAGCAATTTTGGAAAATTATCAACAACCAGACGGCACAGTCAAGATTCCAGAAGTGCTGCAATCTTATCTGGGACGAGACGTATTGTAGTACATTGAGAGACAGAAGAGAGAGTGGGGAAGGGGAAGCAAGCGAAGACAAGGGAGACAAGGGAAAAGGGGGAGAATAACAAACAGCAATCAACAATCAGCTATATATAGCTAGTTTAATTGAAGTTGTTTGAAACCTGATTTTTTTCTATCTGTGCTATCTAAGCACACTTGGGCTTATATTGAGCCTAATTACACACGGATTATTAGTGTGAAATAAAGCATAAACTAAAAAATAGTGCTATATTATATACAGCACCAACAATTAGCAAAAACAAGGATGAGCTATGATTACTCAATTCCATCCCGGACAGCATATCCTTTTTTCTGAGACAGGCGAAACTTATGAAATCTTGGCCCAAGAGGGTGTATTTGTAAGTACCAAAAACTCTCAAACTGGTTATCTTCGTAACTTTACTTTAGTCGAAATTGCTCATCAAAACGCACAACTCAGCCCGATAAGCAAAACTGCTAATTCATAGCTCTGTTTGTCAATGAAGCAATAGCCATTTATCCAATTAATTTTGACATGTTTAAATTTAAATCCGAATTGGCAACAGATAAGCGCTTTCGAGATACAAATAACCAGAACTCTCTTACACTTGAATCAGGGTTATCTGAGCATTTTCGTCTCCGTGGTAATTGGAAACTTCAGCCACCAGCGGCAATCGTAGACTGCACCGGGATGCGATCGCAGCTAAGTTTTGAGTAGCACTCAAGGAAGACGAGGCGAAACTAAAAGCAGTGTGGGAAAAGATTAAATAGTGTTTGCTTAAGAAAAGTGGACGATTTCTGACTTTTTGTAGAAGCTTTAACTAAGACGCTGGCGCAGCCACAAAGCAAATAGAGGTAAAGCAATTTTGTAACCATTATCCGCACCATAAATTAAGCCTTTATTTTGCAAGCCAGCGATCGCTCCTTGGAGGCTTCCTCCTCTAGAAAGATAATGTCTATTGATATATTCTTTACTCTGAGGTTTTTCAGTCGGATCTATTGCCAAACACTCTAATAGATGAGCT
>JBFRWL010000394.1:0-5058 GCA_051439565.1 Prochloraceae cyanobacterium | reverse complement strand
CCCGCAAATTGTGCAAAAAGGATGCGTTCTCGAACTTTTGGCTTTAATTCAAACTTATAGGCGCGGCGTATTTCCATCTTGCTATTCTACAATATTTCTCTACCACCTACAACCTTGTCGCGGAGGTGATTATGATTAAAAAAGACCAGGTTGTCTCGCCTTTCATCCCCTCCTATTTGCGATAGAAGGGGTTTTCCCGGCGAGGCATGATAACGCAGGCTATACCAATATGGGCGGCCTGGTATGGTCTCCGGCACCTGAAAATTTCGCTTACGACACTGGCGGGATCATGCGCGGAAAGAAAGGTGAGCAACCACAGATGGTGGCGCGATTTTCCATGGAACTCTACAACACCATGGATACTGACGTGGCTGATAACGTGCTCGATTTCATCGAGCGAAACGCCAAGAGTAAGAAGCCCTTCTTCGTCTATTATGCTGGCAAAGGAAACCACTTCTGGGGAGCGCACCCCGACTTTATGAACCAGCCCGCTCACACCAACAACAGCGCTCAGATGGCTGAGCACGACCATAATGTCGGCCGCGTACTGAGCAAACTCAGGGAGCTCGACATTGCTGAGAACACGCTGGTTGTTTGGATGAGCGACAACGGCCCGATGTACGCCATGCATCCACACGGGGGATATTCGCTGCTTCGTGGAGAAAAGGGGGAGACATGGGAAGGTGCTGTGCGCGTGCCCGGAATCGCCTGGTGGCCGGAGACCATTCAGGCCGGACAGGATCCGCTCGACATCGTTCAGGTTACGGACATATTTACCACGGCGGTCAGCATTGCTGGTGTCAAAAACGAAATTCCAAATGACCGCGTCACGGACGGAGTAGACCAGAGCGCATTATTGCTCTTGGGGGAAGGAAAGTCCAGGCGCGACTACATCTTTCACTACAACAAGGACAAGCTTGAAGCGGTGCGCAAGGATCAGATGAAGTACCGCGTTGAGCCCGTAAAGCCCCACCACCATTTTTATAATATCTACCACGATCCCAGTGAGCGTTTTCCGGATGAAGTCCACTATGGCTTATGGTCCGGACCGGGGTTCAAGAAGATGATTCAGGATCACAATGCAATGATCGAGAAATTCCCGCATCGCGTGCAGAAGGGTTATCAAAGGGAATTCGATGTCCCGTTTGATCCAGAGAACTAGCCATTGGCGTGTTTGACAAATAAAGCTGACAAAGTTGTCACCCTGTCAGGGTGGAAACCTAGGGTTCTTGTTATGGGACGCAAGTTGATACCATGTCATATTTGTCAACACCATTTGAACCCTTTTTTAATCGGAATTGCTTATGTAAACATTGCGAGGTAGATTCTCTGGAACTTTTTGCCAAAGAAGGCAAGATTAACAGGGAATTAGATTTCTACCTCAGCCGAGTTGAGCCAGAAGCTCGAGATAAATTTCGTCAGACTCTCTTACGACGAGAGGAGGTTAATACAGTAAAACTTTATCGCTTTTTCCATACTCTCATAGGAGAAGAGATCCTAACCCAAGTGGCGATCGCAATGGCAAATAAGGGATTAGAGCGGCTTTAGGTAAAGCTGCTTTTGATACTGAACAAGGTTTGACTCTGCTCAATTTTCTGCGTCAATTTCCCACTAAAACCGAAATGAGGAGTTAGCTGTTTGTTGTTACCTCTCACTTCTGACCTCTGAACTCTGGAACTCTCGAATAAGCCTATTTGATAAATATTGATCTAACTATGAGACGATTATTGATAGTTATTTTCTTAATCTCTTACTTAAGTGCAAAGAGTATCATTTTCTCAAACTTGTATGGTAAGAAAAATACATCACAAAAGCTTAAAAAATCCTCTTAAACCTCAGCAGTTTTTCTGGCAGCACTGGATTAGCGCTCTGACACTAGGGACAATCCCTGCTATGTTCAGCCTTATTCCTGTCAATGCAGCACAAACAATTGACTTTACTTATGGACCTCTAGGTTTCTCAATTGAGGTAGATTCTCTGGAACTTTTTGCCAAAGAAGGCAAGATTAACAGGGAATTAGATTTCTATCTCAGCCGAGTTGAGCCAGAAGCTCGAGATAAATTTCGTCAGGCTCTCTTACGACGGGAAGCCGATCGACAATTAGATATTAGTTATGTCTTAGATGAACTGAAAAAGCTGAATGACACTGAGTTTGAAAGAAGACTCAATCTGAAAGCAGTGGGGGTAATAGGTCATTCTTTTGGCGGTTATACTGCTTTAGCAATAGCAGGTGCTCAGATTAATTTGGAGCAATTGGAACAAGACTGCGACAAGATTATTTGGGATCCGAATTTGTCTTTACTGGTTCAGTGTCTAGCTTTAAAACTGCCGCGCCGAACTTATGATTTTCTTGATCGACGGGTCGGGGCAATATTTATATCCAATCCAATTTGTAGAAGCATCTTCGGAGTTAAGGGTCTAAGCACAATTCAAATTCCCGTCTTCATGAGCGCTGGCGAGCTAGATCCAGCTACCCCAGCAGCAATAGAACAGATACTTCCTTTCACTTTCCTCACCACATCCGATCGATATCTAGCTTTAGTGAAAGGAGAAGTACACGTTGACATTTCTCAACTCGATGCTGGTGCTACGCAAGCGATCGAGTCTCTGTCGAGGCTGAAGTTGATAGACCCAGATTTATCACACAAGTATGATAAAGCGATGGTTACAGCATTTTTCGAGTACTATATTGCCAAAAATACAGATTACCTCCCCTATCTCCAGTCCTCCTATGATCAGTATCTGAGCGAAGAACCCTTCCCGGTTTATTTGCTAGGAGATTCATCTGTAGAGGCACTAGAGCAGGCGATCGAAGACTTTATCGCTGAAGAGAATTGAGGATCGCTATATTCAGTAGCTCGAATAAAACTAACACTTAATACTTAACACCTTCTCACCGCCAAAATGTCCTACCTTAAGTTGATAGACCCTAAACCTCAACACTTTTACTGGCAGCGCTGGATTCCCTCCCTGGCACTAACTACAATTTCTACTATTTTCAGCATTATTCCTGTCAAAGCAGCACAAACAATTGACTTTTATTACGGTCCTCTCGGTTTCTCAATTGATATAGAATCTCTGGAACTTTTTGCCAAAGAAGGCAAGATTAATAGACAATTAGACTTCTACCTCAGTCGAGTTGAGCCAGAAGCTCGAGAGAAGTTCCGCAAGGCTTTATTACGACGGGAGGACGTTAATCCAGTAGAACTTTATCGCTTTTTCCGTACTCCCATAGGAGAAAAAATCCTGATTCAAGTGGGAAATCTAATTAATTTTCCTCGCGGTGGTAATGGCAAATATGGGATTCGCGCCGCGCTAGTTAAAGCTGCTTTTGATACTGAAGAAGGTCTGACTCTGCTCAATTTTTTGCGTCAATTCCCCACCGATATCGAGCTGAACACCAATAATATTTTGCTGGTTAGAGATTTGGTGCAACTCTTGGTTAGAGGAACAAAGCGCCTGGAACAAGAAATGGCTTCTTTGTCATCCCAAGAAGCTGCTAATTCTACACCAGTTGACTTCTCGAAATTACCCGATCTCAGGCTGCCTGGCAAATATGGCTACATCAAACAGACTCTTACCTTAAATGACACTAGTCGCCAGCGCCAGTTAATAGTAGATCTCTATAAACCGCAAACTTGGAGGGAGGGAAAGACTCCGGTAGTGGTAGCATCTCACGGTTTAGCTTCTAACCGTCAGTACTTTAAAAATGGTGCTCAACACCTAGCTTCCTATGGCTTTGTGGTTGCAGTTCCCCAGCATCCAGGAAGTGATTCGATCTATTTCGAGGAAATGCTACAAGGTTATCACAGAAAAATATTCAAGCTTAACGAATTTATTGACCGACCATTAGATATTAGCTATGTTTTAGATGAACTAGAAAGACGCAATGATACTGAGTTTGAAGGAAGGCTGAATCTCGAAGCAGTGGGGGTCATGGGTCATTCCTTTGGCGGTTATACGGCGCTAACAATAGCAGGTGCTCGGATTAACTTCGAGCGGTTGAAACAAGACTGCGACAAGATTATTTGGGATCCGAATTTATCTTTGCTGCTTCAGTGTCGCGCTTTAAACTTACCGCGCCAAAGTTATGATTTCCGCGATCGGCGGGTCGGGGCAATATTCGTATTAAATCCAGTCACTAGCAGTATCTTCGGAGCTAAGAGTCTCAGCGAAATTCAAATTCCCGTCCTGATTGGCGCAGGCGATCGAGATCCAGCTACCCCAGCAGCAATAGAACAGATAGTTCCTTTTACTTTCCTCACCACATCCGATCGGTATCTAGCTTTATTAAAAGGACAAGCACACGTTGACATTTCTACACTAGATGGTGGCGCTATGGAGGCGATCGAGTCTCTAGCGGAGGTGGAGTTGTCGGAAGAGGAGTTGGTAAACGTAGAGTTATTAGACCAGTACGGTAATGCAATCAGTACAGCATTCTTGGAGTACTATATTGCCAACAACGCAGATTATCTTCCCTATCTCCAGTCCTCCTATGCCCAATATCTTAGCGAACAACCTTTCCCTATCTATCTGATAGGAGCTTCATCAGTAGAAGCACTAAAGCAGACGATCGAAGACTTTGTAGCTGAAGAAAAACTTCTTGAGAAGAGAGATATTCAGTAGTTCGAAACAGAGAGGAGTATAGTAGTCTGTCTATAGTTTTGTTTATTTATGGCCGACTACTTATAAATATACAGCTCCGTATGAGAAAATTATCTACTGGTTCTTATCTTAATACTAAATCTTTGACTTAAACTCCCTTTATCGAGCTTGAATGACATCTATTCACCCCCTCTGCTTTCTTAGGTAACAGAGGGTAAATAAACCGAATTTCCTATTACTCTCGTTGAACGCTAAAAAGATCGCATTTTAAAACTTGTATGATACAAAAAAGATCTCGCAAACAGCTAAAAAATCTTCCTATAACGCAGCAAATTTCTTGGCAGCGCTGGATTCGCTCCCTGGCACTAGGTACAATTCCTGCTATTTTCAGCGTTATTCCCGTTAATGCAGCACAAACAGTTGACTTTTATTACGGTCCTCTCGGTTTCTCAA
>JBFRWL010000393.1:0-2869 GCA_051439565.1 Prochloraceae cyanobacterium | reverse complement strand
CACCCAAAGATAAAGCATTCGCGATCGCAATTCTCGGTCCTGGATGATAGCCTCCCGTAAAAGAAATCGGCAGAGAAGCCCGACGGATCGCGCGATCAAATAATCTTACTAAATCTAAATGACTCAGTAATCGCATATTTCCCTGTTTACCAAACCAAACTCGGATTTTTTGCTCTCTTTGCTGGAGCGGTTGAAAATGTCCCTCAAACTTAGGAATCGCTGGTGGCGGCACCACGATATTATGACCAAAATCAGTGCCACAAACTCCACAATGGGAACAACCATCAAAAGCACAATCAGGAACCGTCGCAGCTTGCAGAGCCTTCGCTAAATCCTGTTTCAACCATTCCTTATCAATTCCCGTATTCAAATGATCCCAAGGCAAAGCATTATCCAGGTTTGTTTCTGACTCTTGTACAGACGTGTCGACGACACGTCTCTTCTGCCCTCTGCCTTCAAATACATTCCACTCACCCTGTTCGACCTGACGATATTTCCAGGTTAAACCAGCTTCTGCGATCGCCTGTTCCCAAGCCCCAAAAGCGCGATCGAGATTTTCCCACCAAGAATCCATGCCCGCACCCAATTCCCAGGCGCGACGCACGACAGGAGCTAAACGGCGATCGCCTCTACCGACAAAATCTTCCATTGCCGAGATCCGCACATCGGTGTAATTAACTTTCACACCTCTGATTCTTCTAAATTCCTCGCGGAGTAAATCCTGTTTACGCAAAAATTCCGCAGTGGAAACAGAATGCCATTGAAAAGGCGTATGGGGTTTGGGAGTAAAGTTAGAAATCGTGATATTGAAGTTAAGGCGTTTTTTGCCAATCCCCGCGCATTCCCTTCTCAGCCAACGAACAGTTTCGGCGATACCGATCACATCCAGATCGGTTTCTCCAGGCAACCCAATCATGAAATAGAGTTTTACCTTACTCCAGCCCTGCTCAACCGCAGTTTTAATCCCCCTAAGTAGTTCTTCGTTGTTTAATCCCTTATTAATCACATCTCGCATTCTCTGGGTGCCAGCTTCGGGGGCAAAAGTTAACCCAGATTTTCTCGTTCCGCCGATAATATTGGCGATATTCTCATCAAATCGATCCACCCTTTGACTAGGAAGCGAGAGGGAAATATTTTCGTCTTTGAGACGGTTTTTAATTTCCATGCCCACCGCAGGGAGAGCTAAATAATCAGAACAACTCAAAGACAATAGAGAAAACTCATTGTACCCTGTGGCTCTCATGCCCTTTTCAATGGCATCTACTACTTGCTCAGGTTCCACATCCGTTGCGGGGCGAGTTAACATTCCAGGCTGACAGAAACGACAACCGCGAGTACAACCTCTTCTAATCTCTATTGTCAGGCGATCGTGCACCGTTTCCACATAGGGTACTAAACCAATAGAATAGGCAGGAATTGGCGTGGCAACCCTTCTTAAAATTCGCACAGGTACATCACCCCGCTTCGGCTTTACCGAGCCATCTGCTTGCATTTGGTAGAATCTCGGTACATAAACCCCAGGGACTTGTGCTAAATCTAGTAATAATGCTTCTTTACTCAACCCAGCATCCTTGCCTTCTTCGAGAACTAAACCAATTTCTGGCAATAACTCTTCGCCATCCCCTAAAACAATAAAATCGAAAAAATCGGCATAGGGTTCAGGGTTAGAAGTAGCAGTTTGTCCTCCAGCAAAAATTAGCGGATAATCCCCTTGCGATCTTTCTTGCCAAGTCAGGGGAATTTGAGCCAGATCGAGCATTTCTAGGATATTAGTCGCCCCCAGCTCATAACTGAGACTAAAACCGAGAATATCAAAATCTTGTAGAGAACGCTTTGATTCGAGAGCAAATAACGCTGTGCCCGTAGAACGTAACTTAGTCGCTAAATCCTGCGCTGGTAGATAAGTGCGATCGCATAACTGTCTGGGCTGAGCATTAATTATGTTGTAGAGAATAATATGACCCAGATTAGATGCTCCTACCTCGTATACTTCGGGATAAGTTAACACCCACCGAACTTTTGCCTGTGACCAAGGTTTATTAACTGCTCCTAATTCATTTCCGAGATAGCGAGCGGGCTTATTGATTTCAGGCGAAATTAATTGATTCAAGGCAATGGTCACAGTACAAGATCCCTAGTTAAAAATTATCTGACGCGAGCAATCTCTGCTATAAGCTAGATAGTTTAAGATTGTTTCACGTCAACTCCTAATTACTTAATATACTGGACAATGCCCTAAATTTGCAGGTTCTAGCTATGATACTTGATCGAGCTTAATAGTTTGTCTAAAACTGTCTTGGTTGTCGAAAATATCAAAAACCTTATCTAACTGGGTTAACTCAAAGATCATTCTCACAGAAGGGGCTACAGAACAAATACTTAAACCACAATCTAAATCCTTTGCCAAGTGAAATCCCTTAATCAATGCCATTAGACCGGCACTATCGATAAATTCAACTTGTTGCATATCGACTAAAAGAGAGGATTTGGTTGAAGATTTTACCACTTCAGTCAGTTTTTTTAAAAAATCTCCAGCGTTGGCTGCACTCAAATAACCCTGAGGCTGAAAAGTAGTAAATTCTCTTTCCAGTATATTTGTACCCATAATTATCTTTATCCCACCTAAAACACTATTTGAAATCTTCAATCACATGTCATATGAGGATAATACCTACAATTAGAATATATCTACCCCAATTTGACAACTTCATGCAATCTTAACATTTGCAAAGTAGCTTTTGCCTTACGACGAACTACCCTCTTAAAAGTTAGCAAACCTAAAGTTGATTAGGACTTTCGCACTTGCGGTAGCACAAGAGTGGAAGATCTGACTCCCAGTGAAGTCACTAGCCAATAACCCCCATAAAAG
>JBFRWL010000392.1:0-2946 GCA_051439565.1 Prochloraceae cyanobacterium | reverse complement strand
TCGGGATATCGTCTTGAATCTATAGGCATTTTTTCTCGGAGGAGCAAAGGTATTCGGAGGAGCGCGCGCGCTCTGGGATTTATCGTATCGTGTGGTTGCTATTCCAAATCAATAAACTTACTGACAGCCCTCTCCATTGCCTGAAGTGAACCAGCCCCAAAGCGTTTTTGCAGCCTGCGTACATACCAATACCCCAAGATCGTTAACCATTGATGGGGTCGAGAAAAAGCCAATAGATCATACCAAACTGTGTCGTTAGAGCGACACCATTCCACCACAAAACGTTCTTCACCGCATAATCCATGGTCTGGCAATGTTCCTACCGCCAAGCCAAATTTTTCAGTCGAACCATTTTCTTCAAGGATATAGATAATTCGGCAGGGATTAAGCGACCAAATACCTAGTTGTTGAACCATAATACCTACTGTTGACCCCACTTGAATTGGTGTTTCTGGCCACATAAGTTCAACCCAGTCGAGTCCAAACATCTCCCAGCGCGAAACGGCTGCTTTGGCTTGCTCAAATATCTTGGCTCCTGACCCCAGCAACACGCGATTATGGTCAATGATGTAGTGACGCTCAAGGTGATGGTCAGAGTTTGACCAGATCTGAGCGTCAGCTCCGGCATCGGGACAGGAAAAAGGCTGTTTACTTTGCTGTTCTAAATACTGCTGTACTTGTGTGGTAGTCGGTCTGGTAAGCGAGTACACAATAATATTCTCATAAATTAGTGGTTTCTCTATTTAATTCTGATACTGAAACTCATAGCCATTAGATATTAATAAACTGACTAGAACCGGAGTCAGGATTGATATGCAGATAACGCTCTGTCGTCTCCAATTTGCTATGGCCAAGAGATTGCTGGAGCAGTCTTAAATTACAACCTCCGGAGATCGCATGGGAAGCATGGGAATGTCTCAACCAATGACAGGATGCTTTTTCTGAGATACCAGCTCGTTTGGCACATTGCTTGACAATCTTATACACCATCGTTCTCTCTAGAGGTCTACCAGTACGGGAGACAAAGACCGCATCAATTATTCTGGGCAACTTCATCAACAGCTCCCAAACAGCAGCAGGAACTAACACCACCCGCGTTTTACTGCCTTTGCCAAAGACGCTGCATTTGCCCCCATCTTCCGAGGGTTGTAAATCATCCCAAGTCAAACTACAAACTTCACTGACCCTTAATCCACAGGCATACATCATGCATAACAGAGCGCGGTCTCGCTCTGCGAGTGCTGCCGCACCGCGCGCGCTGTGAGCCGCTTCAATTAACTTTAAACAATCTTCTTCCGGCAGAATGCGTTCGGCTAACTTTTCCTTGACCTTGGGACATTTGATATAGCTGCCGATATTAGTATCTAGATAACCTACCTTGACCCCGTAGCTAAACAAAGATTTAATGGCTCTGATTTTATTCGCGACGGTCGCAGGTTTATCGGTTAACTGTAATCGTCGCTGCCAGAGCTGTAAATCTTCGAGCTGCACTTCAGCTAAGGGTTTATTGATAAAGGCGAAAAACCCCGTCACAATACTGCTGTAACTTACTTGGGTGGTGCGACTTTTATCTCCCAGCCAGACATAGACCAGCTCGCGGTCGCTTGAGGCTCGGGTTAATACATTTGTTTTCATAGTTCAACAAACCTGTTTGTTTTGTTGAATTGGCTATAAGAGCATATATTCACGTCCAAACCATACCACGAACGCATTTCCTCTCAAACAACTCTTAAAAAATTAACTATGTATTACTCCGCTCTGGAGCTATCTTGATGGTGTACTACACCCCATGTTGCTATGCCTTTGATTATTGACTGTAAAGGATACACCTATTATGACGGCCAACTGATTCCTAATAAACCATCTCGTTATACAGCAGAAGAAAAATTAGAGATTTTAGATACTCATCCTTTCTTCACTGGTGTTTGTCCTCAATGCGGACATAAATTTGCTCAAAGTAATCCGACTACGGTGTGGAATTGTCCTAATTGTGATTGGATTGATGATTCAGTTTAAAGCGATCGCTGGCACGGCGCGAGCGCCTTAAGTAGTGAGCGCTTACTTTCAATCTACAAGAAAGCAATGGATGTATGGTTGAAGCGAGGTTATATTGTGAAGCGGTAATTAAGAAAAATATTTATGACAAAGACAAAATCAAGACCGTAATTATCTTACAATTCCCTTATCTAGATAAAAAAATCTGGATAAAAATGCCGAAAGCAGTTGCACTCTAGCCAAAGTTTTCAACTGCCTTCAAACCCAAAACTTACTACCCTCTTAGAAAAGACGGTTGGCAAGTCTTTAGTGTTCATTAAATTGTCCACACTTGAATTATGCCACAAGCAGCGCGAGAAATTAAAGTAGAAGGTGAGTGGAATCTTAATAACCTTACTGTATCTGGATTACAAGCATTTCAGAAAATCCTAGAGTTAACCAGACCTGTTGATGAGAGCCGCGAACTTTGGCTCAAACTCGGTCACAATGAGTTTATCGTCGGCAACTTCACCCCAGACGGACATTTCCCCATTTGGTCAACCAGACTAACTGATAGTACAGATTCTCAAAGCAGGATTAGAACCAAGCAGCATCCTGACTGTTGGGAGTTTGTCAGCAATTGGGCGAAAAATCACGACGGCGGGGTTTTCTTCATTCCCACCCAACCTATCGGTTATCCCCTCAAAAGCGCGATCGCGGTTTCCGATGATATCGCCGCCGAACTAGACGAAGGAACTCCAATTGCTCAGTTAAGAATTATTAAGGAATTCGTCACCATTTCAGGATTAGAACCTGCCTATATCATTCATTCTGGGTCGAAATCCTACCATCCCCACTGGAAACCAACAGACCATCTCCCCATTGAGCAAACAATCTACCTAAGACAACTAGTTTGTATCGCGCTCAACTCCGATTCCTGTCTCTAATACACATCTCCGAGCCCACGAGACC
>JBFRWL010000391.1:0-8694 GCA_051439565.1 Prochloraceae cyanobacterium | reverse complement strand
AGGTCTTGTTTAAAATCCCGGTTGCGAAAAGTTCTATAGCCGCTAAAGGTATATCCTAAAATAGTTAATTGACTGGTTGTGGCGATACTTTCGGAAGATAAACTGCGATCGGGATTAGATTGGGAGCTTCCTAGAGACAAAGTCCACAGAACTTCCCCTAGCCAAGTTCCTAGAAGCCAAACAGCACCACCAATGAAAGTTACAGAAATTGAGAGAGCAAAAACTTTTACAATCTGATTATTTTGACTATTCATAAGTTTTTATTAAATTGACAAGGCTGACAATACTACTGGTTAACTAGGATAGCAATATCTTTAATCGTCCATTTGCCAGGGTTGGGTAAGGGCATTTTCATCGAGAATCCTTTTAGGTCGCAGCACTAGAATTACTTGACCGAGAAGGGGAATATCCGGTGATTCTTCAAACCACTCAAATGTTAACTGCTCCTCCTGTTCGACGGCAAAGTAACTATTAACATTCCATTGGCGCGATCGCCTATCTATTACTAGTAAAACTTCCTCCGATTTACCAGGAAGTGGTTTGGGCAATCGATCGCTCTGACAGAATATGCCTACTGGGTCTTGTGCTTGTAAAATTACTTGCCAGCCTGGTACTGGTACTACAGCAGTCTTGTCTGAGACTTTGACCATCCGAAAAGGTTCCTCTGCCTCTAAGCTAGTTACTGCTTCTAATTCTTTGACCGTCACAGGTAAAGTTCCTGCGACAGGAATAATGCGCGGAAGTTCCTCTTCTAATTCCAGCCGATAAATTGGCAGTAAAGGAGCAGTGAGGGTCGGCGCGACGGTAAAATCACTCAGCAACTGCTCTATTTTTGCTCTAGCTGTCTGGGACTGAGCAAATTTTAAGCCAGCAGCAATTAGACGAGCTCGCTCTTGTAGGTCTTTTTTTTGCCTTGCTCTCTTCCAATATTGATAGGCAACTGCATCCCCAGCAAGCTGGGAAAATCCGGCTGGTAACTGGGATAAGCGAGAAAATTCCCGCACAGCTCTAGCAGCCTCTTTAGCAGCATCTACGTCTAATTTTTTCGCCTGTGCCAACAGAGCAGCAGCAAGTCTTTGCTCTTGATTGAGAATGCGAAACTCATACAACACATCGCTGCGAGGACCTCTAAAATAGGAGAGTAACTCTTCTGAGGCATCAGCTTTCACCAGACTTTGGTAGACAGCCGCTGCTACCACAATTAAATTTTGCTGGCTTGCTTGAAAACCCGTTTTCTCAAAAATAGTTGATGAGCTATAGCCTGCTGCTTGTAACTTCTGACAAGCCTGTCCCCATTGCACCCAATTACCCTCTTTGTGTAACAGCGATCGCAACAACTCTTGGGCAACTTCAGGAGAAAGTGGAGAGGAACTGTCTTGAGATTTTTCTTTCATAACCGCATCCAGAAGCAAGATAAATAGCTCTGATTTTAACTAAAATGAATTTATAACTTACAACGGCTTCTTTTAAAGATTAATTAATTTTTCCAAGATAAACTATAAAGAAGTGGAATGTACCTTTTCTGGTATATTTATTAGAGAGAAACTATACTAAATGTCTAGACTTAAATTTCACCCCAACACCTCTGCATCTCGACAACACTACCAACCAAGGTCACCATTCTCAGATACCGCTCTTGGTTTGGTATCAACCCAGAGTTTTCCTGCTATTGTCGGTACTGCTGATATGATGCTCAAGTCAGCAGAAGTAACGATGGTCGGATATGAAAAAATTGGTGGCGGTCACTGTACGGCGATTGTGCGTGGTAAAGTAGCAGACGTTCGTTTAGCAGTGGAAGAAGGAGCTAAGACGGCAGAAAAATTTGGTCAATTAGTCTCCAAGTTGGTAATTCCGCGCCCCATGCCTAATCTAGAAGCCATTTTTCCGATCGGCAGTCATTTAATAGAAATAGCCCAACAACAGCGAGGTTACAGTCGTCTGAGTAACCTTTCTATTGGACTGTTAGAAACGATCGGGTTTCCGGCAATGGTAGGTGGTGCTGACGCAATGCTCAAATCTGCTGACGTTCAACTAGCTTCTTACGAAACTATTGGTGCTGGTTTGTGTACTGCCATTATTCGCGGTTCGATAGCTAATGTTGCCGTGGCTATAGAAGCAGGAATGTACGAAGCCGAACGCATTGGCGATTTGCATGCCGTAATGGTTATTCCTAGATTACTAGAGGATTTAGAGCATACTTTACCCGTAGCTAGCTGCTGGCTAGAGAAACCCGATCCCTTACCCGTTCTTCTACCTACCAAGATTAGAGACAAACAAAGGGAACTTATAGAATTACCAGAGCTAGAGAAAAAGAAAATGCCAATTTCTCTGGAAGAGAGTGAAGAAGTTTAAAAAAAATTTAATTGCTCCTTCTGCCTACATGCGGTGCAGTAGCCCTTGGTGTCCTCTGCCCTCTGCCTTCTTTTCATTAAGTGGTCTTCAATTAGTGACAGGACAAGCCCTTGATTGAACTATTCGCTTTTCTGTAAACTACGGGGATCGATCGCATCTCGCAAACCATCTCCGAGTAAGTTAAATGCTAATACCGTCAGAATAATTAGCAAAGCTGGCGGCCAAATTAACCAGGGCTGTAGTACCAAAATAGAAGCATTAGTTGATAGAGAAAGGAGATTGCCCCAACTGGGATCTGGCTGCTGAATTCCCAATCCAATTAAGCTCAAAACTGATTCAGCGACGATAAACGACGGTACTGCCAAGGTAGCTGAAATTATAATATAACTTGCGGTCTGGGGTAAAACATGACGGGCAATGATGTAAAAAGGCTTTGCCCCCATCGCCCTTGATGCTTGGATAAATTCTTGCTCTTTAATTGAGAGTACCTGTCCTCTGACTACCCTTGCTAGTCCCGACCAACTAATGAAGGAAGTGATAAAGACAATTAGCAAAAATCTCTGGGCACTGGTGATACCAGGAGGCAGTATACCAGCAAGAGCAACCAAAAGATAAATTGTGGGAATGGTCATTAGCACTTCTGTTAGGCGCATCAAAACCGAATCAATCCAGCCGCCAAAATAGCCAGAAATACCGCCGATAAACATTCCTAGGGGAAAAGAAATAGTAATTCCCACTAAACCAATAAACAGACTAACTCTGCCTCCGTGAAGCAGACGGCTAAACTGATCGCGACCTTGTTCGTCTGTACCTAAAAGGTGAATTCTACCTTCTCCTACCGTACCAAACAAACGTCGGTCAAAATTAACACCTGGAAATAACTGATAGGGCGTAACTTGAATCAATAAACGCAAAGGAGAAGGTTGTTCCCTGTCTATTTTCAATTCTCGATCGCCCGTTTCTAGCTGTGTTGGTCCTTGGGTGGTGGGATAGACGTGGGGACCAATCCATTGTCGATCGCCAGACTGCTTGTACCAGTAAATTGTAGTTGGTGGCAGAAGAGAACTATTAGCCTGGGATTCGTAAGGATTGTAAGGAGCGACAAAATCGGCAGCGATCGCGCTCAGATAAAAAACTATCAGTAATATAGCTCCAAAACGAGCCAGAGGATTTTTTTTCAGTTTCTGCCACCAATTCATAGGATGTTTTTTTCCTGTGTCCAGTTTGAGTAAACTGTTAAACAGGATATCTAAAATTTAAGAACTTGTTATAAATTAAATCTTATATTGATGGCCTATACTACCCAAGAGCTTATTCAAATTTTAGATCTAGAACTGCGAGCCAACTGGAAAGGGCAAAGGATTTTACTCTCGTTTGCAGAGCGCATCGACAATCCAGTAGTTGCTAAGGCTCTCGATCCCCAAAAACTCAGTAAGGTATTTGCTTACCAAGATTTTCGCCGTCAAGTTCACGAATACCAAAAACAGCATCGGGTTTCAGGAATTATTTGGCGCGTCTCTAATTTTAAGGGTAAGTCGGTGCGTTTTCCCGAGCTGCACAATCAACTAATTGCAGTTCCCGGAGATAAAGAAATTTTGCTCGCTGCTAAAGATAGTGTGTTAGCTTTTTGGCGAGAAGTTACCGCCTCAATGAGTTTCTGGCTAGCCAGCAGCCAACCTCGTTATTCTCTAGGTAACAGCCGTCAACCCATTACTACCGAGCAAGTCGAGGAGTTAGCAAAACAAGTAGAATGGGCAGAAGTTGATGCTGCTCGCACGGAAATTTATCTTGGTTTGTGCTGGGGCAATCCTCAAGAGCATCAATATCAGTGGTCTTTCCCTCAATCTGGCTGTTATCGCATTATTGCAGCTAATCAGGAACCTAGTTCGATTAAAGTTTGATACTCTTAATTGAGTTTTTTCAACCGTTTCATTCAACTTTGCTTGTAGAGGTTCGAGTCCTTCTTTTTCAAGGTAATACTTTACAATCTCTACAGATAATCACTTTCAACAATCCAATGTTCAGTAGCTTCGCGAGAATAGTAATCAATCATTGCCTGGAAAATGATATTGGTACTGTGATATTTGTTTGGAGTAAACGCCACAAAGATTCAATCAATATATAGCAATGGGATTTGATTCGTGAATTAGCTGGTGAAGACAGGGAACGGGAAGCAACAAGGAACAGAAATCACACAGTTCCTTTCCGTTCTTTTCTCACAAATGACTTACGATTGCTATATGCGCAGCAATGTGTCTTTAGACCGTTGCGAAGCCTCCTTGTTAGAATCCTCTTGCTTTAGCTAGAAGAGTAGTCAAACCAAAGCTGATTATGTCAAATGTCTAACTACTATTATTCTCGACGTACCTTCCTCAAGCAGCTAGGTTGGGCAACAGTAGGCAGCCTCACTGCTTGTAACCTCAGAAGCACAGACACAAGCCAAGCAGTAAGGATTGGGGCTATGTATCTGTTAACTGGTGGCTTTGCTACCTACGGAGAATTTGCCCGCGATGGCATTAATCTAGCTAAAGAAGAGATTAACAAAGCTGGCGGGATTAACGGACGAGCTGTTGAGGTAATTTTTGCACACGAAGGCGAACCAGTACAGACGGCGCGGCGACTGGTCTTGCAAGAACAAGTAGATTTTTTGTTAGGAATTGATAGTTCTGGGAATGCAGAGGCGCTGGTACCTACTATTCCTGAGTTGAAGAAGGTATTGATGGTGACTCATGCAGCTAGTCCTAAAGTAACAGGTTCTTTGTGCAATAAATACGTCTTTCGTTGCAGCGTTAATGGTCCGCAAAACTCCACCGCAGGAGCTGAGATTGCCGCTCAAGAGAATTATAAAAAATGGACAACCATTGGTCCCGATTATGCTTTTGGTCGCCAGAGTTGGGAATTTTTTCAAAAAGCCTTACAAGAAAGGAAAGAGGGGGTTGAGTTTCTCACTCAAACAGCTTTTCCCCGCTTAGGAGCCCAAGATTACAATAGTTTCATTACCACTCTCCAGAATACTAAGGCTGATGCTATCTGGTGCAGTCTGTGGGGGAACGATTTGGTCAACTGGATTCGTCAGGCCAACGATTTTGGCTTGTTCTCTCAATTTCCCGTTTACATGGAGTTGGGGGCAGCGATGGAAGTGTTAACAGCATTGGGAGAGAAAATGCCTACAGGACAATGGGTCGGGACGCGCTATTGGTGGCCCATGCCGGATACAGAGGTAAATCGTCGCTTTGTGCAGAAGTTTCGGCAGCGTTACAATACTTACCCAAGTTATAACGCCCAGAATGGCTATGTAGGTTTACATTTACTAGCTGCTGCTGCTAATGAGGCGGGCACGACCGATACTGAAGCTGTAATTGAAGCATTAGAGGGTCGCCAGTACGAAGCACCAATGGGAAAATTAACCTTACGGTCTGGAGATCATCAAGCGATTGTGAATGTCACTTGGGGAAAAACTATTGCTAGTCCCAAGTACGACTTTCGCGTCTTAGAAGCGATAAAAGTAGTTAAGGGGGAGTCGGTAACGCGATCGCTGCCGTTAACGGGTTGTCAGATGGCGTAAACTTATGTCAATTGCCACCCTTGTTCTCTTCTTTCTTAACGGTTTAACCAACGGGATGTTATTGTTTTTAATCGCTGCTGGTTTAACCCTGATTTTTGGGGTTATGGGAGTCCTCAACTTTGCTCATGGCAGTTTGTATATGCTAGGTGCTTACCTGACATTTGGGCTGGTGGTGCAAGGGCAGCTTAATTTCTGGCTAGCGCTGTCGATCGCCCCCCTAATTGTGGCACTGGTGGGTGGGCTAATAGAAATCTTTTGTTTGCGTCGCCTTTATGGGCAGGATATCAGTTTTCAATTGCTGCTGACTTTTGCCTTTGTGCTGCTGATAAACGATATGGCCCGCCTGCTGTGGGGGAGTGCGCCTCTAACTACTTCCAGTCCCGAGCTCTTCGAGGGTACAGTAGAGCTATTCGATCGCACCTATCCAGCTTACAATCTGCTAATTATCTTCATAGCTCCCTCAGTAGGAATAGGACTGTGGATGTTTTTAACCCGCACGCGCTGGGGTAAGCTAATGCGGGCGGCAGCTCAAGATTCGGTAATGGCTGCGGCGTTGGGTATTAACGTCCCGCGTCTATTTACCCTAGTGTTCATGTTAGGGGCTTGGTTAGCAGGGGTGGCGGGAGTGTTGGCGGCTCCCCTACGCACGATCGGTCCGGCGATGGGAGACAATGTAATTGTTGAGAGTTTTATTGTTACGGTAATTGGGGGGTTAGGAAGTTTACCTGGTTCTTTGCTGGGGGCGTTAATTATCGGACAGTTAAATTCCTTTGGGATTTTGATGTTACCCCGTGCTCAGGTGGCGTTTCCGTTTATTTTAATGGCGATCACTCTTTTGTTTCGACCCCAGGGTTTTTTTGGCCAGCCACGGCGTTGAAGGAGGTAGGGGCGCAGGGAGCAGGGAGCAGAGGATAAAGAAGTAGAGCAATTAAATAATTGAGCTTATGAGGAATCGCATCAAGTCGATTGTGGCGATAGTAGGTCTAGTGATATTGTTGTTGTTGCCTTTAATGCTATCGCCGTTCCATCTAGTTTTGCTGACGGAGATTCTCTTGATGGGCTTATTTGCCCTCAGCTTTAATCTGCTGTTTGGATATACTGGTTTGCTCAGTTTTGGTCATGCTGCATATTTTGCAACTGGTGCTTATGTTTGTGCCTATTTAATCAAAAGCTCTATCCCTTTTCTACTGGCAGTTGTAGTTGGAGTCATGACGGCTGTGTTAGTAGCAGCGGTATTGGGCTATTTTAGCGTGCGCTTGGATGAAATTTACTTTGCCATGCTCACCCTGGCTTTTGGCATGATGGTATTCACTCTTGTCTTTCAATGGCGGGAAGTAACTGGAGGAAGTGATGGGATTTCAGGGGTACTCGCCACCGATCTGGGTCTTCCGGGTTTAGTTGTCAAGATTCAGAGTTTTACTAATTACTATTATTTTTGCGTCCTCGTCTTTATTATCGCTACTTATCTATTCTGGCGCATCGCTAACAGTCCTTTTGGAGAATTGCTGCAAGCTAGTCGAGAAAATTCAGAACGCTTAATCTTTACAGGGATAGAGCTTCGCCGCTTGCGCTGGATAGCTTTTACTCTGGCGGGCGGTGGGGCTGGATTGGCAGGGGCGTTATGGGCGCCGTTTCAAAGAGTAGCGAATCCCGAAATCGCTCATTGGACTTTTAGCGCTTTGCCAGTGTTAATGACTATTTTAGGCGGCGCTCGTAGTTTTGCTGGTCCTCTGATGGGTGCGGCTGTCTTTCTGTTATTGGAACACTTAATTCAGTCAAATCAACGCTATTTTTGGCAATGGTTGGCGAGTTTACCCTTGTTTCCTCCTACTTTAGCCGAACGGCAACTAGATTTGTGGCATTTCTTCCTAGGTTTATTATTGATTCCCTTAATTCTAGGTTTTCGAGGCGGTTTAATAGCATATGTTGACAAAATAGTTAGAAGGGGGAGGTGAGGCGATCTCGCAGAGGCGCTTCGCGGTCACCGAAGGTGCGCCTGTGGCGAACGCTATGGCACAAGAAACAATTCTCAAAGTTACCAACCTGGTTAAAGATTTTGGCGGTATTCGTGCTGTCAATAACGTTAACTTTACCCTCTCAACCGGCACGATCGCCGCCCTGATTGGCCCTAATGGTGCTGGCAAAACTACCCTTTACCATCTGATCTGCGGGCAACTTAAACCCACATCTGGCCACATTGAGTTGAAGGGAAAAAACATCACTGGCTTAGCGCCCCATAAAATTGTCCAAGCTGGTATTGGTCGCAGTTTCCAGATTACTAGCGTGTTCCCAGCACTGAGCGTGCAGCAGAATGTACGTGCTGCCGCAATCAGCCGGATGGGGCGACAGTTCGATTTGTGGCATCCTATAGAAAGCGATCGCCCCCTCAACCAAGCTGTCAAAAAAATTCTGGCACTGGTGGGCATCGAACACCTAGCTTTCAAGCCAGTTCAGACCCTCAGCCACGGTGAGCGAGGTTTGGTGGAGATAGCCCTGGTACTCGCCTTAGAACCACGCTTAATTCTCCTCGACGAACCCACCGCTGGCATGAGTCGGGAAGAAAGCAACCGGATAGTACAATTGCTCCGTCACCTGCAACAGAAAACTGGATGCACCTTCCTCATTACCGAGCACGATCTAGAAGTCGTTTTCAACCTAGCTGAGAAGATAATTGTCATGCATCAGGGCAAAATTCTCGCCGTAGGCAAGCCCGAACAACTCCGTACTAATCTAGATGTTCGTCGTGCTTATTTAGGGCTGACTGAATAAGTATGAGA
>JBFRWL010000390.1:0-2760 GCA_051439565.1 Prochloraceae cyanobacterium | reverse complement strand
AAAAGTACCCTCGCCAAACTCATTGCTGGCTTATACCAACTGCAGTCGGGTAACATTCGCTATGGCATCTACAATCAGCAAGACCTCTCTCTCGAATGCCTGCGGCAGCAGGTAGTCTTATTACCCCAGCAACCCCACTTCTGGAGTCGTTCGCTCTTGGACAACTTCTACTTTTGCTATCCCCAAATTAGCTTCGACCAGATTGTAGAGGCTTGCCAGATCACTGGGGCAGACGAGTTTATCAGCGAACTGCCCGATAAGTATCAGACAGTGCTGGGTGAATTCGGTGCCAATCTTTCGGGCGGTCAAATGCAACGACTGGCCCTCGCCAGAGCAATAGTCAATAAACCGCCAATCCTGATTCTAGACGAGTCAACTAATTCCATTGACCCAGAAAGCGAAGCGCAAGTTCTCGATCGCCTACTCTCCTACCGACAAGGTCAAACCACAATTATCATTAGCCACAGTCCCAAAGTGATCTTGCGGGCTGATTGGATTGTCCTGATAGATCAGGGCGAGTTGCTGATGACTGGAGAGCCCAAACAGCTCCGCCAGCGCTCAGGAGTGCATGGCGAGTTTTTGAAAGTCGAGAAGGAGGAACTTAATTCTCTAGTTAAAACTACTGTCACAGCATTAAATTCAAACATTGACCCCTTTGCCAAGGTATCATCACCAGAACCAGAAGACCCAGGAGATTACTACAGACATAAATACAATCAATTAAAAAACCAGGTTCGTAACTTGCCAAAATACTTGGACAATCAGATCTGGGAGCTGGACAGTTGGGAATTAGATTTAGAAGTGGGGATCCTAGCTTTGTCTGAATTTTCAGGAAATGAGAAACAAGTCAAGCAAATTCTGCGCCAGAGCGATCAAGCGTTAAATGCAAAAATATCATTGCCAGTTCCAGAGTATCAGGAGAAAGTATCCGAATACGTTGAAAAGATTTATGTTTGGGCTCAAAAACTCCAGAAATTTCGGGAAAATAGATTGTTGACAGATAGGGAGAGGGGCTTAAATTCAAGGCAGCGATCGCGCTTTGTTTCTGCTTCTCAGTCACGCCTAGATATCGTTCCAAAGCTCCCAGACTCCGATGACCAGAAATAGCCTGCATATGCCGCAATGTAACCCCAGCATCGCTCATCTAGGTCAGCGCAGTTCTTCTCAAGCTATGGCTGCTAATACCATTTTTCAAAAGTAGCTAGATAGATCGAAACGCTGAAATGAAAATGGAGGTCAAAACCTCCACAGGAGTAATAACATTACATACAAATATACATTAGATACAAATGTTATGATACTGAAAACATCAATTTTATGGAAGTCAAGCCGATAAAATTAGTTTGGAAGCAACTTTCATGGCTGGAAAATCATTTACTTGATTGCAATTCTAAGCGCCATGACTTAGAGTTTAAATTAAAGAAGAGTACAACTGTGACACAATTACATAGAGCTACAAAATTACCAAGAATGTAAAGCTCGGAGTAGGGGGGTTTTTTTCGATTGATGGCTCGCCATACGGACTAAAACATCATCAAGAATAGTTACTGCTTCAGTAATATAAGCACCTTTATTCAACATGACACATTCTGCTCGTTCCGCCATAGCAGCATCAGTCATTTCCGCTCGTGAAGGGATTCCTTTTTTGACTAAATTTTCTAAAATTTGAGTCGCCCAAATCACAGGAACGTGGGCGGCTTGGCATAACCAGAGAATTTCCTCTTGCATTTCGGCTAAACGCTGATAGCCGATTTCTACCGCCAAATCGCCTCTGGCAATCATCACCCCAAAAGGTTGTTTTCCTGCTGCACGAACAATTAACTCTGGTAAATTTTTGACGGCTTCGGGAGTTTCAATTTTGGCAATAATGGCTAATTTACGCCAGCTTGCGCCTAAGCGTTTTTGTAGTTCTAGTTGAAGTAAATCTATGTCGGTAGCTCTCTGAACAAAAGAATAACCAATCAGATCGGCATGAGAAGCCACAAAGTCTAAATCCTGGCGATCTTTACTAGTTAGGGGCGTAATATTCAAGATTGTTTCCGGAAAATTAACCCCTTTATCGGAACGAAGTTTTTCTCCTTTGGGGCGAGCATGAGTAATGCGCAACATAACTCCCTCCGGTGAGCTAGCTTCGACAATAGCACCTATTTTTCCGTCATCAATCCAAACTGTTGTTCCTACTTCGAGTTGTTCTAAAATTTCAGGAATAGTGCAATTAGCCTTCACATATCCATCACTGGCAGTTTCTGGTGCTTCGCGAGTCAACAAAAGATTGTCTTGTTGATACAAACGCTGTTTTTTTGGCGGAAACAAGACTGTTCCTAAACGAGGTTTCGGTCCGCTGAGATCCATAAATATCTTACAAGAACAATCTAATTCCGCTTGGGAGCGACGCAAATTATCGATCATCATTAACCAATGAGCGGGGGTATCATGAGAGCAATTGATGCGAAGACAATCTGTCCCTCGTCGTAATAATTCTCGCACAAATTTATAATCGTAAGCAGCCTCAGTAGGTAAAGTCACCATAATCCTCACCCGTCTATTATTAGGTGGGTTGCCTAACACCTCTTGAGTCTGCTGTACTAGTAATTTTTCACCAGCGACAAAGTCCTCTATAGATGGACGTTGGGGTAAATTGCTGGGATTTTGGTGACAAACGGCTCCCAATGTGGCGATCGTTGCATCTAAGTTGGGCATGACTTTAGTTTCAATCCTTCCCAAGGAAGATAACCCCCAAGGGATTAAAGCCATTTGTAG
>JBFRWL010000389.1:0-7853 GCA_051439565.1 Prochloraceae cyanobacterium | reverse complement strand
CGCGGCGGGTCTCGTGGGCTCGGAGTTGTGTATAAGTGACAGATACCCAATAATCCTAACTATCTCAACCCCTCCGATTACTGGAAACCTTTAAAAAAGCGGCAGTTATACGTTGTCGATCGCATGGTTAAAGAAGGATACATCGGCCCCACTCAAGCCAAGCGAGCATTTGCCGAACAGATTTCCCTCCAACCCCGCCAGCAAGGAATTATTGCCGCACCTCACTTTTTATTCTGGCTAACAAGCCAACTCCCTCAAGATCGTCCTTCCCAGATCCGCACCACTATAGATCGTTCCCTACAGCAGTTTGTGGAAGCTCAGGTAAAAGACATAGTTCGCAATCTCACACCCAAAAACGCTAGTCAAGCTGCTGCCTTAGTTATAGACAATCATAGCGGGGAAGTATTAGCCTATGTTGGCTCGGTAGATTATTTTGCCGAAGCACAACTAGGACGCAACGATGGAGTGCAAGCGCTTCGTCAACCTGGCTCTACCTTAAAACCTTTTCTGTATCAATTAGCCTTAGAACAAAAAATTATTCGCCCCAATACAGTTTTAGCCGACGTTCCTACTTATTATCCCATTCCAGGAGCGCGACTCTACAGTCCTAGCGACTATAGCGAAACTTTTGCCGGACCAGTGCGAATTCGTATCGCCCTAGCAAATTCTCTTAACGTTCCTGCTGTAAGAGTTTTAGAAAAGGTTGGCGTAGATAACTTTCTAGAACGCTTGCATCAATTAGGCTTTAAACATCTAAATCAGTCTCCAGAATACTACGGACTAGGATTATCTTTAGGCAGTGGCGAAGTCAACCTTTGGGAATTAGCACGCGCCTATCACATTGCCTCGCTAAGCTCCAAAATCACAAATCATCCTTTAAAAGTCACGATCACCCCCTCTTCCCACACTTCCCACACTCCCCACACCCCCCAAACCCCCTCACCAACATGGGCGCTGATTACTGACATGCTCAGTGATCGCCATGCTCGCGCTCGAGCTTTTGGCGTTGATTCAGTTCTCAATTTACCTTTTCCCGCCGCAGTCAAAACAGGCACCTCCTCCAATTTTCGCGATACCTGGACAGTAGGATACACGACTGATTACACTGTTGCTACTTGGGTGGGTAACTTCGACGGCGAACCGATGCAACAGGTTTCAGGAGTTATGGGTGCAGCGCCTCTTTGGCATCGGATTATGTTACGCTTGCACGAACGTCAAAAACCCGATTCTTTTCCTCCTCCTGCTCATATGGTTAAACGCCCTATCTGTGCCATCTCAGGATTAAAACCTACTCCTGCTTGCCCTTCAATTGTGCGGGAATATTTCTATCCAGAAGACCTCCAAGAGTATCAACATCAGCTAGATAATTTTTATCAGATGGTAACAGCGAAAGAGGACCATTCTTCCCAGTATCGAGTCAATTTACCTGCAGAATATGATGAGTGGTTGGCAACGCAGTCGCGATCAACTTTAGTTCCCAGCACACTGAAGATTTTATCTCCTCGCCAGGGAGATTCTTTCTTAATAGATGAGACTGGATTAGCTCACAAAGATAGTAGCAGTGTTAGAAGGCTAGAATTTAAAATTACTGGTAAGTCGCATCAAACTATAGAGTGGTGGCTGAATGGGAAAAAATTAGCAACCAACTCTTCTGATTCCTTTTTTTGGCAGTTGCATCCTGGAGAATGGACTCTGGAGGTCAGAAACGGTCAGAGGAGCGATCGCGTTAGTTTTCAGGTACAGTTAGCTCCTCAAAGATTAACTCGTTGGGGTTTTTCTCTTGCCGATCGCTGAGGAGCATAAAATCGTTTCCTGCTTACCTTGCTGGGAAATGCTTAACTTTGCTAGAGTCTTGTATAAAACTAGCCAAAAAGATTTTTATTTACGCTAGCCTAGAGAAAACTACAATAGTGTTAAAAAGTGAGTAATTTCCCAGAGTTTTATCACATCTTAATAATTAAAGAACCCAAAAATAGATGCATAGTTACTCTCGAAAATAATGTCTATTCAATAGGTCGAGCTCCAGACAACTTTATTGTTATTTATGAAGATGAACGAGTTTCTCGCTATCATTCTACCTTATTCAAAAAAATAACAAATCCTGAAACCGAGGATTATTCTTACTGGATAATTGATGGTGATTTAAAAGGAAGAAAAAGTACTAATGGCTTATTAATTAACGGACAATCTCGGTTAGAACATGAACTCAAACATGGCGATATAATCCAATTCGGCAATTATACGCAGGGAGAATACTATATCCTAGATTTTATTTCAGTACAAAAACTATTCGAGATTGATATAACTAACAATAGAGAACGTCCATATCCAGCAGAAATAAAAGATCAAACATCTAAACAAACAATACTCTTAAATCAAAAGTTAAATCAGTTAAGTCAAGAAGATTTAGTTAGACTTGCTTCTTTTCCAGAGTTTAGTCCAAACCCTATTGTTGAAATCGATACAACAGGAAATATAACCTATCTCAATTCAGCAGCAGTCATTAAATTTAACAACATTCATCAAACTCATCTAGAGCATCCAATTCTAGAGGGGTTACTGACAGAATCTCAAAACATAAATGGAAAATTATTAGTTCGCGAAGTTGAGATAGATCGAGAAGTATTTGAGCAATATATACACTATTTGGGTGAAAGTAAGTTAATTAGAAGCTATATTTTTAATATTACTGAGCGCAAGCAGATCGAAACCCAACTGCGTGATAGTGAAGAACGCTATCGTGCCGTAGTTCGACAAAGTTCGGAAGGTATTTTCCTAGCTGATGTTACTAGCAAAATTATTCTAGAAGCCAATCAAGCTTACTGTCAATTACTTGGTTACAGCTTTGAAGAAATTAAAAAACTGACACTTTATGACGTAGTTGACCTCGATCCCAAGCAATTTGAAAGCTCTCTTGAGCGTATTCTCAGAGAAAAAATTTCTTTTGTACAAGAATCACTTCACCGCAAAAAAGATGGTTCCTTAATTGAGGTTGAAGTCACTCTCAGTCCGATTAACTACAGTTCGCAAAATGTCTTGTGTTTTGCTGTTCGTGACATCACCGAACGCAAGCTTGGGCAAGCAATACTCTCCTATCAAGCATTTCATGACTTTTTGACCGATCTGCCTAACCGAATGCTGTTCAACAAACAGTTATGCAAAGCCATTGCTAATGCTCAAAGAAACAACAAGTTAATGGCTGTAATGTTTCTCGACATCGATCGCTTCAAAAATATTAACGATCACCTAGGTCATGCCGTTGGCGATAGCTTATTAAAGTGCTTTGCCCAGCGACTAAAAGGCTGTTTGCGTTCTCACGATATTGTAGCTCGTTGGGGAGGGGATGAATTTATAGTGTTCGTGCCTGAAATTCAGAACCCAGAAGAAGCTGGCAAGATTGCGCAAAGAATATTAGATGCGATCCAACCGACTTTTAAACTGGAACACTACGAACTTCATATCAAAAGTAGTATGGGTATTGCCATCTATCCTATCGATGGCGAAGATGGGGAAACCCTGGTCAAAAATGCAGACATAGCTCTCTACTCCGCTAAAGAACAAGGCAGAAATAAATATTGCTTTTTCAGCTCGACTATGACTAACGGTACTTCTATGTTGTTAACGGTAGAAAATCTTTTGCACCATGCGATCGAGCGAGAAGAATTATTTGTTTACTACCAGCCTCAAGTAAATATCAATACGGGACAAATAACTGGAATGGAAGCTCTCTTGCGCTGGCGTAACCCTTCTTTAGGGCTGATTTCCCCAGCCAAGTTTATCCCCGTAGCTGAGGAAACAGGTTTGATTATACCTATAGGTGAGTGGGTACTACATGCTGCTTGCAAGCAAAATCAAATCTGGCAGTCAGCAGGTTTGCTACCGCTACGAGTAGCGGTGAACATCTCTCCCCGACAATTTCAACAGCCCAATCTGGTGTCAATGGTGAAGAAGATTTTAGATGAAACAGGACTAGAACCCCATTGGTTGGAGTTAGAAATTACCGAAACTAGCATCATGAATAATGTAGACTTAGCCACAAAAACTCTCCACGATTTGCAAAAAATTGGGGTTCACCTTTCTATTGACGATTTTGGTACTGGCTATTCTTCCCTGTCTTATCTGAAACAATTTCCCTTCTGTGCTCTCAAAATAGATCGCTCCTTTATAGAGGATCTCGAAGATAATTCTGAGGATAAAGCGATTATCTCCGCAATCATTGCTTTGGGGCGCGGTTTAAATCTGAGAGTAGTAGCAGAAGGAGTTGAAACGCAGCAGCAAATAGAGCTATTACGGAGTCTGCAATGTTTGGAAATACAGGGTTACTGGTTTAGTCACCCTCTAACACCTGAGGATGCAGCCAAATTCACTAAGTCTAAAACTTGTTTGACAATTAGCGATCGCTCTGTACTATAGCATTACGTTAATAACTTAGGACATAAGAGGGGCCAGAGGTAATATCAATTTCGTTTAAGATTGCTACACTTCAGTTAAGTAAGGCAACACAAAGCAATAGACAACATATTTTCCAGAATTGATGTGTAGTAGTATTTTTTGAAATTGGTGTAACAATAAAAAGCTAACAGCTAACTCCTCATTTCTATTATTTAACGAATACTTTGACACGCTTCACAGTAGCATTAAGAAAATTCTCACAAGAATTCTTACATGGATTCTCAACTTAAACTACAAAATCAACAACCCACGCCTCAGCTGAGTAGAATTCTTCCAATATAGCTTGTTCTTTTTGAGTTAATTTTTCCAGTGGTCTTAATTCTTCATCTAGTTTTTCTTGCTCAACAGAAAACATGGAAGTGAATTGTTTTTTGAGCACTTTAATATCGACAATTGCTAAATTGATAAGGTTTTTCACTAAGATTATTAAGTAGTCTGAGAGAATCGATAATTGATATAAATACATGGCTAAAAGTATTAGTAAATTGCTTTAAATCTAATATAATTCTCCGGACTATTTGAATCATTGGTTAAATAGCCGAAATAATTTGGTAATCCTCCTGCTTTTGTCTCATTCTCTTACCTGAGAAAATTTTTCTTGGTTTATTTAGCATGATTTGTCCGGAAAAACTTAAAAATTTGTCTAATCGTGAAGTATATCTCTCAATATTAGTGACTTGAATTACAAATTAAATTTTCGTTATTACCTTTTAAGAAAATAAAAACATCAGTATATGATTGTCACTAAAAATGAATAGTTAAGCGCTCACACAGAAATAAACTTCAACAAGTTAGAAATCAGAAGTAGCAATTAGTGGGAAATTGAACTCGCCAAGAGCTTGTTGACCACTAAAGATTTTTTAGCGGACGTATTAAACCCAATATTTAGCCAATTATGAATTCTGAATTCATAATTGGTCATTAAGTTTTAGTGGCAATCGAAGCTAAATAAACTGAAGGCTTTGAGCGCAAAAAATCAGAGGGAAAGCTAAAAAACCGGCAGCTCAATCGCAGACTGCAGGACAAACAATTGACGGGAAAACTTATAACGGGATCGGCAAAAAGATGCAACTGGTCAATAGTTTACGATTTAACAACTTACGAGGCGATATTTATGGGGGACTGACGGCAGCGATCGTGGCTTTGCCGTTAGCATTAGCGTTTGGTGTATCTTCAGGAGCAGGAGCAATAGCAGGACTTTACGGAGCGATCTTCGTGGGTTTATTTGCTGCTCTTTTTGGTGGCACCCCAGCGCAAATTTCGGGTCCCACAGGTCCCATGACAGTAGTCATGGCAGCGATTTTTACTAATTTAACCGCTAATGACCCAGAGACAGGAGTGACAATGGCATTTACCGTTGTCATCCTAGGGGGGTTATTTCAAATCCTCTTTGGCGTGCTGCGCCTAGGAAAATACATTACCCTGATGCCCTACACAGTGATCTCAGGCTTTATGTCAGGTATCGGGCTGATTATTATCATCATCCAACTAGCGCCTTTTTTTGGCTATTCAGGAACAGCTAATGTAATAGACTCAATCCGCAATATATCCGCAATTGTAGCCAATCCCGACCCAGCAACGACAATTTTAGGAATACTGACGCTGGCAATAGTTTTTTGGGCACCACCAAGCTTGAATCGAGTTCTACCATCACCATTGCTGGCGTTGATAGGTTGCACTTTAATCTCGGTTTATCTGATGGGGGATAGCAACCTGCACACAATAGGAGAAATCCCCACAGGGTTACCAACCTTACAAGTACCAACATTTAGATGGGATAATATTTACACAACGATCTTTGATGCCCTGATCTTGGCAACATTAGGATCGATCGATTCACTTCTTACCTCCCTGGTCGCAGATAATATGACCAGAACCCAGCACAATTCAGATCGAGAGTTAATTGGGCAGGGAATCGGCAACACGATCTCGGGATTGTTTGGAGGATTGCCAGGAGCGGGAGCTACGATGAGGACAGTAGTGAACGTTCACGCAGGAGGAAAAACTGCACTATCAGGAATCATCCATGGCGGGATACTGCTCTCAATAGTATTTTGGGCAGGAGACTTAGCAGAAAATATCCCCAATGCTGTGCTAGCAGGAATTCTCATTAAGGTGGGAATTGACATTATTGACTGGGGTTTTCTCAAAAGAGCCCACTGGGTATCTTTGAAAGAAGCAGCAATTATGTATGGGGTAATGTTCCTGACAGTTTTTGTTGACCTAATTACAGCTGTTGCGGTTGGGGTATTTGTCGCTAACTTGCTGGCGGTAAAAAGCTTTAGCGATCTGCAGATTAAAGAAGTTAAAGCTATTACTAACCCTGATGATCAAGCCCCGTTGAATCCAGAGGAAAAACAACTACTCAAACAGTTAGGGGAGCGCGTTTTTATGTTCCATCTTGGTGGTCCCATGAGCTTTGGTGCAGCTAAGGCGATCTCCCAACAGTTGGCGATCGTGGATAACTACGATTTTCTGATTCTCGATCTCAGTGATGTACCTCTCTTAGACGTTACTGCTGGTCTGGCGATCGAGAGTATGGTCAAGGATGCTCGCGAGAAACGTCGTGAAGTGTTTATTGTTGGTGCTAGCGGAAAGGTTAAAGCTAGACTAAGACGCTTAAAAGTGTTAGATATTTTGCCCTTGCCCAACCAAGTGAACAGTCGTCTTGAAGCATTACAGCGTCTTATTGTCCCTCTTCCAGAGCATCAGCTCAAGGAGAATAATGCCATTTCTAATGATAATTCTTCTAACGGTTACTTAGAAGAGAGAACAGCGACATCTGCTACAGATAGATAATACCATGTATCTTTTTAGATGCTACACACAGAGAAGGGATTGGGAAAAGGGAAAAAATTAGCTTCATCCCACGCTCATCACTAGCTTTATAGAGACGTGGGATGAAGCGAGAAAAAGCTCAATATCTCTGGCTTAAGTTTTGATGTTTCTATTCAATTTCTATTTTGGTGGGAGATGAATCTGAGGAGCTATTGTTAGTTAGAGGCTTGCGATAGTCAGCGTAAAGGCGATCGCGCCAGGTGAAAAATGGTTCGTAGGCATTATTGTCAGCCAGACCGGGAATGCCCTTCCCTTTCAGTTGCTCCGGTATATCCAGATAAGATCCTGAGGGAAACTTAATCAGCATACTCAGTCCTGCTACAGCTAAATCTGCCAAAGTAGGTTCGTCGGTAACGAGATAGGAACGTTCTTGCAGAATCAGGCTGAGGGCTTCTAAATCTTGTTTGAGACCTTTTTTCGCTTCCTTGATCGCCTCGCGACCGAAACCAACCCCAGTTCCTAAAACATCGAGTAATTCAGACGGTACTGACACTACTAGACTTTTGAGAAAATCGGGTGTCTTTGAAGGCAAAATGGAGTTACGTAAGTTTTGTTTTTTGTTT
>JBFRWL010000388.1:0-5178 GCA_051439565.1 Prochloraceae cyanobacterium | reverse complement strand
AAATTACTGAGAGTATGCTGGTTCAAAACGTTGAATCAACCTACGACTTACTCGCCGAGATTAAAGCCAAAGGTATTCGCTTAAGTCTTGATGACTTCGGTACAGGCTATTCTTGCCTCAGCTATTTGCACCAGTTGCCCGTTAGCGATCTCAAGATAGATCGGAGTTTTGTGAGCCCCACCGAAGCAGATGCCCGCCACCAGCTCATTGCTGAATCCATCATTGCCTTAAGTAATTTACTCGAGCTCAAGGTGATCGCCGAGGGTGTGGAGACGCTCCCACAATTGCAATGGCTCAAGAAACTCGGTTGTGAATTAGGACAGGGATTTTTGTTTTCTCCGCCAGTACCTGCTGCCCAAGCCACTGAACTGTTACAAGGGATGGATCGGTTTGATTTTTAGTTTTTTGCTCTTGGTTTTACGACTAATTAGCTTTTGTAATTAATCGAGAGATTGATTTTCTAAAGACGAGTTATTTTCGATCGCTAGAGATCGAGGCATTCCTTTAATCGCAATTAGAGCTTCCACAATCGATCGAGTAACTGGTGCTGCTACAGTGGAACCAAAAGTAAGTGCTCCTTTAGGTTCATCTACTACAACTAGCACCACATAGCGAGGGGAATCAACAGGTAAGATAGCTACAAAACTAGTGATTTTGGCATTTCTTTTATATCCCCCCCTCGGACTTGCCTTTTGAGCAGTTCCAGTTTTTCCTGCGATCCGATAGCCCTCAACGCGAGAATTTTTACCACTTCCTTCAGTGACCACAGTTTCCATCATTTCCAGAACCGTGCGGCTATTTTCTCGCGAAAACACTTGTTTGCTAGGGAAAGAAGGCTGCCAGTGAAAGTATCCAACAGAGTCAACCAGTCCGCTAACAATATGGGGAGTTACTAACTTACCTCCATTGGCGATCGCCGCGTGTAACTGGACTAATTTCATAGGAGTGAGGGAAAAACCTTGACCAAAGGCAGCGGTTGCTGCCTCAATTGACCTAGCGGTAAATTCTTGTCTATTTTTTAGGTGTCCTGGAGCGTCCCAAGGCAGATCGATACCAAGTTTTTTTCCTATTCCCAGCCGTTCTAAACTATTGTAGTAATCATTTCTGTTCATCCTTTCCATAATTTTGATCATGCCAACATTGCTGGAGTGTTGGAGAATTTCGGCAATATTGATTTCACCCCGACCGCCTCTGCTGTAGTAGTCGTGGTTAGAGATATTCCAGCCATCGACTTTGATTTTTCCCGTGTCGTTAATAATCGTATTTGGCTTAATTAAGCCAGCATCTAGAGCGATCGCCACATTAATAGGTTTAAAGGTGGAACCCGGTTCGTAAAGGTCGGTAATTGCCCAATTTTTAAACAGTTCTAGATTGTATTTAAAATACTGATTGGGATTGTAGGTTGGCTCGCAAACTAAAGCTAACAGGGAGCCATCTCTCACGTCCATGACGATCGCTGCACCTCGTTTGGCATTGTACTTTTTAATTTGTCGCGATAGAGCAGCACGTGTTGCTCTCTGCAGGCGCACATCTAGAGTGAGTTGCAACTTCAAATCGTCTACTGTTATTAACCCCTCTGGCAACTGTTCTGGCATTAGAGCTCCATTGCCAGCACGACTGAGTCTCAGGTTTAATAAAGGACGTTCGAGTAATTTTTGCTGACTGTATTCGATACCCGCCTGACCGTGATGTTTGAGGTTCACGTAACCAATTACATCGGCAAATAATTCTTGTTGGGGATAAAAGCGGGAATAGTGTTGGTTGAGTTCTAGACCATCGAGATAAAGTCTGGTAATTTTATCTGCTACCACTTCTGGCAAAGTGTAGGCAAGACGGATTCCAGTTTCTCTCAGGTTAAATTTTTTAATCAGCTTTTCGCTTGTATAGTCTTGTAAAATCGGTTCTAGTTTACTGGCAATTTCTTTTGGGGAAATTTTAAATAGTTTTGGATGAGCGTATAAGCTATAAACTAATCTATCTGTTGCCAGAACGTTACCTTGACTGTCAATAATAGGACGACGGGGAATATAAGGACGCAAGTTAATCGTCTGTTGCTGTCGCGCTTTTTTGAGTAACTCTGGTCCCCTGACAATTTGTAAGTAATACAATCTAAATCCTAATCCCAAAACACTTGCTAATAGCACACCCCAAACTAACAATAATCTAGAGAGAGTTAACTGAAGAGTTTTGTTTTTTGCTTGGGGAGATTTTTTAGCTTTTGATTTATTACTCTGAAGCTTTTTTTTCCTCACTCTAGGCTTTTGGGTATGAGATGAGAGCTTTGGGTTTGAATTGCTCATAGTTTGTTGCTCATTGTCGATCGCGAACCAAAAACTAGAAATTAATGACTTTTTTTTCAGTATCCTAAGGGGACCATCTTAACTGAAATTATCTCATTAGGATCGAGATTTCGTGCTTGTTTAAGAGAAATAGGAATTGCTTGGGTCGAGCGCAGGAAAATTGACTTACTAGGATTAGTAAGAACTAAACCAGTTTCTAATTTTTCTGCTTGTCGAGCCAGCTCATTTTTGAGGGTTTCATTAGTTTCTGTCAAGAGGCGTTCGTGACGTTGCAAAGTTTTTAATTTTTTGTATTCTTTGTCCCAGAGTCGCTGAGTATAAACTGTCAAAGCATAAACGCTAAAGACAGTAATAATTAAACCAAAAGCGATCGCTGAAGAACTTTGCTGGAACAGCAGCAGCACTCGCAACCAAATTGGGGTATTTAAAGCCGATCGCGTTGGTATTTTTGCTACTTTTTTACTTGACTCGATCGGGACTACCCGCTTGCGAGAGGAGCTTTCTTGGCTAAACTTTTTTTTTCTTAGTGCAGTAGCAACTGATTTTTTTGGGGAATAGCGTTTATTAACAACAGGTGAGTCTGAAGCAAGATACATTTTTTGCCCTTAGTAATCTATTGGCGGATATTTTAGCTCAATCCCCGCGCAAATTAACATTCGCTACTGGGATAAATTCGGAGAGCGTGACAGGTAGAATCTATCCCATTTCTCGATAAATTGGCAACATATAGCTAAAAAAATAACAGCTCAGATGCAATATCTGATTCAATGAGTCTATACTTGCCACAATTTTAAGGTAGTAAATATGTACCAAAAGCTGGCGATCGCTATCTTGACCCTTATCTTTACCGCCGCCTTACCTACTCCCAGTTGGGCTGAGACAGTCATAGAAAAGGTTGCACGGACAGGAGTACTCACTGCTGGCACCAGAGTGGACATCGTTCCTCTTGCCTACGTTGATGATAAGGGAGAGTGGACTGGTTATTCTGTGGAAATTTTGCGCTTAATCCAAGAACAGCTTCAAAAAAGATTGGACAAGAAAGTTGACCTGCAATTAGTTGAGATTGGGGTTAGAGATCGCATCCCCAAATTACTAAGTCGAGAGGTTGATATTATCTGCGAAGCAGTTAGCTACACTTGGGAACGAGATAAATTTATAGATTTTTCCATCAGCTATGGCGTGATGGGAACCCAGTTATTGACCAAAAAAGGGAGCAATTTGGATTCTGAAGAATCTCTGATTGGCAAACGAATTGGCGTGATTCCCAAAACTACTAGCGAGCAAGTAATTAAACTGGTTCAACCCCGAGTAACTTTAATACCTCTCAAGGATAATCTCAAAGAAGCCTTTGCCGCTTTAGAACGGGGAAAAATCGATGCTTTGGTCGGAGACGGATTGATCTTGCAGGGATTTATGCAAACCACTAGTAATCCAGATAAGTTTGAGGTTGTGCCCAAAAAACCCTATATTCGCCAAGGACTTGCCTGTATGATTCCAGAGAATAACTCCTCGTTGCGACAATTGGTAGACTACACAATTGTTCAGTTTTTTCAAGCAGTCGTGACAGGCGAACCTAAAGCTAATGCCATGTTAAATACTTGGTTTGGTTCCGAGGGAATCACTCCCATTGACCGGAATCTTATCATTGATTTTTTCAATTATGTAATAGATTCGCGCGAGCAAATTCGCCAGTGAACCAAGTTTTTTGTGTTTCTCTCATTGACAGCTTAGGGCTGCTTCCAGCCCATCTAAAACAACGTCAGTCACGATCTGTTCGTGATACTTACAAGCCATTGTTTCAGAGGAACAAAACGTGCCATTTTCCCAATATTTGTTACTAGCTGCTCCTCCCCCACACACGCCAAAATACTGACAAGTATTACGACATAATTCAACTCCTGTGCTAATATCAGCGTAAATTCTTTTAAACTTTTCTGTGTGACAGACAGACTCAAAGGTATCTCGCAAAACGTTACCGAGAATAAAGTCCCCATAAAGGTCTGTTTTCACTGCCAGCAGTTCTGGATCGAATGTAGAAAAATTTCCCTGAGTGTCAATATTGATGATGGCAAATGGGGTTGTTAATTGATGCCTGGTAATGCGATTGTTGCCATAAACTAGATCGCCAATACGCTCAAATTCTCGAAGTTTGAAGCTACCCTTGGTTTGGACTGTCAACTCCCAAAATCTCTTCATGAAAGTGCGAAAGCGTTTTTCTGTGCCTGAGTGTTGCAGCGATGAAGATTGATTAACGCCTTCTAGTTCTTCTACGTTAAATCCCACGTCGGTAATCTCATTTTCCATGAAGAAATTAAAAATCTCGTCCGGATAATCGAGGGATTCTTGAGTAATAACTGCAATAATCTGGATCTCAAGCTCGTTTTTCCTTAAGTATTCTATCCCCCTCATCGTACTGGCATGGGAGCCAAGTCCTGTGCGAGTTAGGCGATGAGCATCGTGGATAAAAGCTGGCCCGTCGAGACTGACCCCTACTTGGACTCGGTATTTTTTGAATAAATCGCACCAGACTTGGTTGATTAAGGTTCCATTAGTTTGAATTGAGTGAGTAATTTGATATTTATTGTCGTTAAGTTGACGATTAAGTTCGTTGATTTTTCTTAGTGCAGTTTCATAAAAAGAAACAGGAACCGCTAAAGGTTCTCCAGCGTGCCAGCAGGCGGTAAAATCTTGTTTAACAAAAGGGCTAGCAAAGAGGTTGGTAAAGATAGGCTCAATCAGATCTAGAGAAAGTCTATTCTTTAAGTGGCGGTCTGGTAGATAGCAATAGTCACAATTAAGATTGCAAAATGAAGTAGCTTGAAGGATCAGTAGTTCAAGGTGCCCAAAATTAGCTATTTCCATATATCTTAGGACTTAC
>JBFRWL010000387.1:0-2702 GCA_051439565.1 Prochloraceae cyanobacterium | reverse complement strand
GAACTGGACATTGCTAGATTATATCGATAATCGCTTTCAGGACAAGGCTTTTGTTTCATTGACTTTACGAAATTAAGCTCGACAGAAGCAATCAGTTACTTTGACCGTCTTGTTGAGCATCGTGTGTAGCCGTCAAACCTGCTGCTACAGTTATTTTTTTAGCTTGTTCTGCTGCTGCTTCAGCTTTAGCTTCGGCGACAATATCACCAATTGCTTCTCCAGTTTCGGCGATTGCTCCTTTGGTTTTTTCATATAAGCTAACACCACCCTTGATAGCTGCTTTAGCAAGGGGTTTGGCAAGAGGTAATACTGTCGGAGCAACAATTGCTACTCCCACTCCAATGGCTAGAGTTTTTAGAGGATGATTCATGTAAGCATTTTTAACTTGATTTAAGACAGAATTTCCTAACTGTTGCATTTGTGCCATATTGTTTATTTTCTCCTAAAATTAGATTATTTTACTGGAAATACCAGTAATTTTGTTCCTCCAACTGATGTTGTACCAGAGGACGAAGACTGTTCAGTCCAGCGGCGATCGCCGAACCGTTATGTACTGCTGTAGCGATCAGAGGATTTAAACCCACTGTAGTAGCCAAACCCAAAGCCATTAAATTAGGAGCAACCACCAGTAGCGTATTTTGCTCAATCAGCTTTTTGGTTTCCTGGGAGATATCGAGAGCTTCCGTTAAGGTAGATAGATCGTCATTCATCAGCACCACATCAGCTATTTCTCTGGCAATATCTGAACCATTGGCAAAAGATACTGAAACATCAGCATATGCCAGGGCAACCGAATCATTCAAGCCATCACCGACAAAGGCCACAGTTTTGCCAGCCAGTTTTAAATCGCGCACGATCGCTGCTTTTTGTTCGGGAAAAGCTTGGGCATGGACTCGATCGAGGGGAATCTTTAATTCCTCAGCTACTATTTTAGCTCTTTGCTGGTTGTCTCCCGTTAATAAATGGATTTCTCGTCCAGAGGCTTGGAGAGATTGAATTAAAGCAGGACTTTCCCAACGCAGGGGATCGGCATATTGAATGATTCCTTGGAGTTCTCCGTCGTAAGCGACATAAATTAAAGATACCCAGTTGGCAGCGATTGATTTATCTTCCAAATCGCAGATGTGATGTAAAGGAAAATATTTAGGTTCTAGACATTCTAAACTTATTTTTTCTTGTAGTAAAAAGCGATCGCTCCCTACTAAAACTTCTTTATTTTCTACGGTTGCCCGAATACCTAATCCTACTTCATAGTTCCATTCTCCACGACGAGGGATAGTTAGATTCTGACTTTGGGCATAATTGGTAATTGCCTCAGCTACGGGATGGGCTATCCTCTGTTCGGCAGCAGCAGCTAGAGTTAAAACTTGTTCCGCAGTCATTCTACCTGGTAAGGTTTGAATTCCTATAACAGTTAACTGCCCCAGGGTTAAAGTTCCTGTTTTATCAAAAACTACTGTATCTACTTCCGCTAGTTGTTCGATGGTGCGTCCGCTGCGGACTAAAATACCGTGGCGCGTGTTGTGGTTTAATGCGCCTAAAAATGCTGTCGGCATGGAAACCCTGATACCAGTAACAAAATCCAAAGTAAGGATCGAAGCTGCTCTAGCTGGTTCTTTAGTAATAGCTAAGACAAGGCTCGCTAAAATTAAGGAAGGTAAAATTAACTTATCTGCTAGTTCGGCTGCATAGTTTGCCATGCGGGTATCGTGTACGGGGGCATTTTGCAACAGTTCTAGACTCGCAGCAGCACGAGTTTGTTCGCCTACGCGATCAGCACGGAGGTAAATTTGCCCAGAACGAACTAGAGTCGAAGCGTAAACCACCGTTCCTACTTCCGCTACAATAGGCATTGATTCTCCTGTAAGTTGCTGTTGGTCAACTGTCGCTACTCCTTTGAGAATTTCTCCATCTACAGGGATTTGTTCCCCAGGATAGACAATCACCGTTTCTCCTACTTCGACAAGATTACTCTTTATTTGGACGGGTTTGTCTTCTCGTAAGACCCAAGCAAAATGTCCGATCGCGTCGAGAAGATCGGCTGTTTTGGTTTCTGTGGCACGGGCAGTGCGATCGCGAATTAAATCCCCTAGTTCGTGCAGCGTAATCACTAAAGCAGGTGTCACTAGTTTTCCTTGCCCATAACTCAAACTTACCGCCAGTAAGTCTACACAATCAATATTCATTCGGCGATCGCGCCAAAGACTTTGACTGGCTCTTTTGGCAATGGGGAAAGTTACAGTTGCCAGACTAGCAAGGGCAAAGGGACGCAACCAAAGCAATCCGCTTTGATTACTCAACCAACTGAGAATAGTAGTTAATACTGGTAAGGTTAAGCTCGACCAACTTGCGGTTTCTAAAGTCTGATTATTAGTCTGTGTACTGGGGACTGATTTAGTTGCAACTACTTGTTTAATTAAATTCTTTAAATTAGCGATAATTTCTAGCAGGAAAGAATCTCTGTAGCGATAATCGATTACGATCGAAGCAGCAGCACGATTGATCCTCACACCATTGATTCGAGATTGAGCCAATAAGAACTGCTTGAGATTGGCTGCATAGTCCGCGTCATCTTTTAAGCGGGAGATGCGAAATCTCACTCTACCTGGACAATGATGCACCAAACAAGGTAGAGAACGATAAGCCTCGGTCTCTGGTCTATCGATTAGGGATCGGGAATTGCTCAAATAGCTATGCTCCTC